>WFRF01000210.1 GCA_015486655.1 Caldifarciminota bacterium
ACAATGAATTACAGATTTTTAAGAGCATAAAAAGGGCATTTGACCCCGGTCTTATAATGAATCCGGGTAAAAAGACAGTTGTTTAATTGATCCAGCCTGAAAAAACCAATCTGTTATTCTTGTAAAATACGGCAAGTTGTCCGGGGGTGGGAGCAAATACCTTTTCTTCCAAAATGATTTTACCGCTGTCTTTACCTGTTAAGACAAATTCTGCAGGTTTGAGAGGAGAAAGCGAGCGTATTTTTACTTCTCCTTTCACGGAATTAGAAGGAGATGCACAAATCCAGTTTAAATCCGAAATTATCACCGTATCGGAAAAGAGATATGACTGTTCGGCAGCATATATGATGTTTTTAACGGGATCGATTTTCGCTACGTACAGCGGTTCTTCCCAGGAAATTCCAAGTCCTTTTCGTTGCCCTACCGTGTAATTTATTATACCGTTATGTTTTCCTATAACCAATTTCGTTTTTAGGTGAACGATATCTCCTGGAATGGATAGTCGTTTTTTGAATTCGGTGTATTCCGAGCTGTTTGCAAAGCACAGGTCCTGGCTTTCCCCTTTTTTGTGTATTTCAAAACCCAATTTTTTCAATGTGTCTCTAATCTCGGTTTTTGTATGCTTACCGCACGGGAAATCGAGATATTTAAGGTATTTCTCCTCCAACCTTCCGAGGAAATAGGATTGGTCTTTTAACGAATCTTTTGCTCTTTCTATACAGTATCTGTTATTGTAATTTGTAACGGATGCATAGTGCCCGGTTACAACAACATCGTATTTTTGAGGACAGTTCTCTTTTATAAATTGTTCAATTTTAACTTTTTTATTACAAATTGCACATGGATTGGGCGTTTTTCCCGATAAATATATGCTTTCGGTTTTTTCTATGACTTCTCTTTTAAATTGTTTGCTTACATCGATAATTTTATGTTTTACATTGAGTTTTTTACTGTAATATACGGCGTCATCGATGTCCGAAAGAGAACAACAGGTAGATTTGTCGGAGAATGAAAATGTTATTGCCTCTACGAATTTATACTTTTGTGTAGCTTTATAAAGAGCGAATGTACTGTCTGTTCCGCCGCTAATTAGTACAGCTGCTCTCAAGGGGGCTAACGATTTCAACTATCTTTGCTTCTCCTTTAAAGGGATCTTTCATCTTTCTGTCAAACAGGGAAATAATGAAGAAGGTAAGTCCAAGAGCCGCAAAACCCAGTAATATCGAGATTGTTTCACTGAAAAAGAGTTTGCCGATGTAAGCCCCTATGAAAAGGGAAATAAGCGGTAATATATAAACGATAAATGAGTGTGCAACAAGATGCTTTTCCGAAAATTCCACTTTTACCGTATCATTCCTGGAGGCTCCTATGTCATTGTTTACTATATAATGCAGGCTTTCGCGGGAAACCCAATTACTGCACGTGCCGTTTAACGGACATGTTTTACAAGCATCTTGCGGGACAATGGTTATTTTTGCGGTACCGTTATTGTAGGTTTCTATAACCGTGGCTGTTTCAATCATTTTAAATCAACCATCCTCTTTATAGGTTTGTAAGCCTTTTCGATTATACTCTCCGGCAGTTCAATTTCATATTTCAGATTCCGCATGGAACTTAACAGGTCATCAAGTGTTATTGCCTTCATACCCTGACATATTAACTTTTCCTTAATAGGATAGAATTTTTTGTGGGGGTTTTCCTTTTGCAGCCTGTATATCATTCCTTCTTCCGTTCCAACAACAATCTCCTTTTTGGCTGTTTCTTTGGCTAATTTTACCATTCCGCCCGTACTTAAAACATAATCGGCGGCTTTGGATGCTTCAAGCTTCGCCTCGGGGTGTACTATAACAATGGCATCGGGATGTAGTAATCTTGCCATTTCCACATCATTTTCCGTAATTAAATTATGTACATAACAAAAGCCGGGATAGGGGATGATTTTCTTTGATGTTTTCGTCTGTGTGTAAGATGCCAGGTTTCCGTCAGGGACGAATAGAACGGTATCCACATCGAGACTGTTAACAACAGCAGTGGCATTTGCAGAGGTACAACAAATATCGCATTCCGTTTTAGTCTCTGCTGTTGTATTGACATAACAAACTGTTTTTGCTCCCGGGTATTTTTTCTTAAATTTTCTTAAAGATTCCGCATTAACCATATCAGCCATGCGACATCCGGCTTCCGTGTTGGGTAAATAGATATGTTTATTGGGGGAAAGCACCTTTGCGGTTTCTGCCATAAATTTAACTCCGCAGAAGAAAACCATGTTATTTTCCAGATTACTGACTTTTCTGCTTAATTCCAGAGAATCCCCGATAAAATCGGCAACATCCTGTATCTCGGGAATTTGATAGTTATGAGCTATAATTATGGCATCCAGTTCTCTCTTAAGTTTTAAGATTTCTCTTTGTTTTTCTTCCGTTGTCATAATTCTCCTTTTGTAATCAGATCTTCCAGTGTATATGATTCGAGACAACGAATCATCTCGTTATTAAAGTGTTTCCACAAATTTGCCGAAAGGCACTCCGCTTTGTACTTTTTTCTCTGAGGACACAATATTTTTTTATCGATTCTCTCGACAGCTTTTATAACGTCATATACGGATATTTTTGAGGGATGTTTTGCCAGTATGTAACCTCCGTTAACACCTCTAACACTCTTAACGAGTTTTTTCATTTTTATTTTTCTGAACAGTTGTTCGAGATATTTGTTTGATATGTTTTCGTTTCTTGAGATTTCGCTTATTGATACAGGTTTCTTTGATTCTTTCAGTGCTATGTAGATCATTGATTGCAGTGCATAGCGGGCTTTTGATGTTATAATCATACTACCTCCTTCGCCGATATCCTACTATATTTATGAATTTTTGTCAAATCCGATTTATGTTTATATCCTCAATTTCTGCGAATCATATATCAAATTAGCATGTAAAATTATATGGGAATAAGAGGATGAAAGCAAGCCATACGGTCAGCACTTAATTCCCCTCTACAAAGGGGGCCTGCGCAGTGACGGGGTGTTCTGAAATAAGTAAGAAGTGGGAACTAAGAACTGAGAAATAAGAAGTTAGAACTAAGAAGTGAAAAGGGGAGAACTGGGAACTGAGAAGTTAAATATGTAATTGATTTTATTATATTCATCTATGAACAGAACCCCTCAGTCAGGTAAAACCGGACAGCTCACCTTAAAGTGGAACAGCTATGTTTAGAAATAAGTAAGGACTAAGAAATTAAATATGTAATTGCTATGTTCGCAAATTTCATGCTTGACATGTTTTATTGTTGTATGTTATCATCTAATATAAATGATAATATACAAATGGAGGTGAACATGGCATTAAAAAGATCTATTGTTATTTTATTGGCAGTTGTACTTTTGGTTACCCCGATTTTAATGAATGCTGATGATTCAACATCTTCAGCCATAATTGCGGCAGACAGAGACGCAAAGGCTAACACAAGCGGTGCTTTGTGGTTCGGTGCAGGGTGTCTTTTTGGGCTTCTTGGTGTGGGAGCTGCTTATATAATCGAACCGTCACCCAGCGCACAGGTTCTTTTGGGGAAGTCTCCCGAATATGTGGCTGCATATACAAGCGAATACAAGTCCATCGGTAGAAGTATTCAAACAAAGAATGCACTGACCGGATGCGTTGTAGGAGCTGTTGTTGAAAGTATTGTTTATGTGGTTTATTATTTTGTTGTTGTGTCAGCAGTAAGTTCCGCATATTAGTTTAGTTTTCTAAGATGTTGAATCTGTCATTTTTGTTAATAGCCGCATTTACAGGATTGTTTACTCAAATTAACATCTCGAAAACGGAAAATGATACAATAAAGGGGAGATTCTATATGAATCCCCCCGCTTCCTATTTTATGCATGTTTCTTATCCTATAAATCAAGTATTGTTCAGTAAAAGCGATACCACATATATTTATTACCCGAAAAGAAAAGAAGGGTTTAAATTTACTAGTAATTATACAAATACAACGGATGTTTCAAAGGGGTTAATGCCCGTATTCAAAGACGAATATTTGACAAAATTGGGTATGATTCTGGTGAAATCCGATTATAAGAAAGGTAAATTGATTAAATACTATTCGCCCAGCGACTCAAAATCTCCCCTAAAATTTATTAAAATAGTGTATAAAAATCATCTAATCAGAAAAATAGAGATAATAAACAGGGATGATAAGGTAATAAAACGTTCCGTTTACGGGAATTATGAAAAAATCGACAAAAAGAATATTCCAATGAGCATAGTAAACTATTCATCGACGGGGAAGGATTCCATTGTATCGGAAATTAAATATGACAGTCTGAATTTTATTGAAAATATACCGGATAGTGTTCAAAATTATAGAATTCCAAAGAACATTAAATTAAAAGAAATGAAATGGTAGCGAATTTACTTCTTCTTACAATTTTACTGACGCCCATACAGAAAGATTCTCTGAAAACAACAAAATACAAACAGTTTCATGAAGATAGGTTTTTAGTGAAAATGATAATCAAATTGTATCAAAATACAATATCAAAACAGCAAGGGGATGTTTGTGTTTTTGAACCGACCTGTTCCCACTTTGCGGAGCAGTCCGTGGAAAAATACGGTATAAAAGGCATTTTTATGGCAATTGACAGGTTGGAAAGATGCAACCCTACGGCGTGGAGGTATGCTAATAAATATTATCCCGTAGTTCTTACAAAAAAACGCGGGTACAAACTGAAGGATCTTCCGGAATGGCACAAGTGATAAAAACAGTAATAGTTTTGCTTATATTTAATTTTCCTTTATTGGGCGCACAAATAGAAAAGACATTCGCCTATTATCTCGAAAAAAACGGTGATACGAAAAATGCCATAGTTGAATATGAAAGACTTTTGGTTGACAGCAGCTCAATGTATAATACCGATTCCATTCATTTAAGAATTGCCAAATTGTATATGAAATCGGGATTATTTGAAAAGGCAAACAGAGAACTCGGTTATTTGCCGGAAACAGAGTATATAGATAATTTGAAAGGTATTTCATATATATTTAGCGGAGAGTATGGTAAGGCGAGGCGGTGTATATCAAATGATACTTTAATCGGAATTTCCTATCTGATGCAAGGTGAGTATGGTTTGGCGAATAATTATATTTCTCTGGATTCTTTACCGGGGAGAAAGCACCCTGTTCTCGGGGCTGTTCTTTCCGGCATTATCCCGGGAAGCGGTAAATTTTATGCGGGTAGAGCATTTGACGGTGTCTATTCTTTTATTTTGACACTATCACCTGCAATATCAAGTTACTACTATTTTCATAAGGGAAACAAGACTTTCGGGTATATTTACGGTGTAATTGGCGGGTTTTTATACTTGGGTAATATTTATGGTTCGTTTAAAGCGTGTGAAATATACAACGATTATCAGTATGACAATTTCAGAAGAAAAGAACTTGTAAAATTCCAGTTTACAAAATGGTTTTAAATTTACTTTTAGCCTTTATTTCCTCTTTTAATTTAGGTGATACCCTTGCAAGTCACGGTTTTTATGATAATGCTATTGTTGAATATAGGAGAGATGTATTCTATAAAAGCAGTGACTCGGTTGAATTGTTTACAAAAATAGGAAATTTACTGTACAAGGAGGGAAAGTACTCTCGAGCAGCGCAATATTACAGTAAAGCTTACAGTATTTCCAATGATGACAATACCAAATATAAACTTTACAAAACGTTATACAAAAACGGACAGTATGATATTTTACGTTCGGTATTGTCGGATGCAAACAGAAAAAATGACAGCTTACTGCTTGCTTTTAGTTTCGCGAGATTATCAGAATACGGGAAATCGTCGTGTATATTAAAAAAAATCGGATATGATGTCAAATTCACAAATCCCTATTTTAACAAATATGTTTCATACGTAATTCCGGGATCAGGTCAAATTTTAGCCGGGCATTTTAAGGACGGATTAGTTGCAATGGTAATTAACGGAGCCTTTGCATACTATGGGTATTATCTCTATAAGAGCAAGGATTATATTACGGTAGCTTTGACCATTCCTCTCTTCTTGAGATTCTATTTGGGAAATGCAACAGCTGCCTGGGATTTTACAATAGAGAAAAACAACAGAATAATCGATGGACTGGAAAATAAAACAGGTACATTTTAAAAAAGGCTCTCCATGGAGGAGAGCCTTTTTTGTTTTATTTAATAATCACAATTTTTGAAGTTTTAAAATATTTTGGTGTTGAAGCAGTTACAAAATAGACACCGTTTGTTGTTTTATTATTCAAATTCACATCTATTTTGTGTCTGCCCGCTTTAACATTTCCCTTGTATATGGTTTTAATTTTTTTGCCGGAAATATCAAAGAGAGAGATTTTTATAAAATCATTATCGGGAGATAAAAATTCAATGTGAATTTTGTTGTTTCGGAAGTTGGAGTTGACTGAAAAATTGACATTATTTATTTTGGGTACCTCTCTATTCTTTATTCCGCTTGTCAATCCGAAGAAATTGAATATTGCCCCGATTAAGGAATCCTTTGTGCTTGGTGATGAAGCGTCTGTGAGCCCGCCCAATTCAAATGTAAAAGCTACCGATCTGTATCCGCTGGTATCATTGGCAATGGCTCTTCCCGTACTGTTCTCGTTGAAAATCAGGTAACCTCCCCCAGTTGCATCTATTTCGTCAATATAGCTGTTGTCTCCGTTATATGTAAAACTCATCCCGTTTGTAAATGTGCCGTTAACGCCCGTTAAAGCCGAACCGATTGAACCTCCGTCAGCAACGGGATTAACACCGAAATAACTGTCATAAACCGTATGGGGGGAATCGTAATACCAGCAGTCCCCTCCCTCCATATATACGTTGCCTCCGTTTTGCATGAAACTTACAATGCTGTCTGCCTGAGATGTGCTTAAAGCTGTATTATACTGGTAAACTCCGAGGCAGATGAAAAGGTTTTCATATAAACTGAGGTCCGACGGAAAAGTTGTTAGATATTGATATGTATAGATAGAATTACAGTATGATTCTAATAGCGGTCCCGTACTTGGGGTAGGATCAAGATCTATTATGCCCACATTTATTTTATCGATTATATGAAAAGTGATATATCCGGTATCGGGATAAAATGATATATTACCCGTATTATCAATAGCTTTTATTCGGTACATTATGGAATCACCCACGCTTGGAGTTACGCTAAAAGCTGTTTCATATGTATTTCCCGATGTATTTGTCATTGTATCATTATACGTTGTATCATTATATAAGTATTCAACCAACGCATTATTCACACTACCGTCGTCTGTGATTGTCGCCGTAACCGTAGCAGGCCAGTTCGAATAGAGATAATCTCCAATGGGAATATGATTAATCACAGGCGGTTCGTCACCAACTATGAATGTATAATAACCGGAGGGTGCAACAAGAGGATCCGCTTCGTGTCGTCCGGAATTATCAACTGCATAAATATAGTAATCAATTGTGTCTCCGGAGGATTGTCCCGGAATATTACCCGAATAGTAATTTAAGCTGTCATACGCCAAAGTGGCAGCGTTGAAGGTTGTTGTACCGTGAAGTCTCCAGAATATAAGCAAAGAATCGGATTTCAATGAAGAATCGGAGTAAGCTTTTATGAATACATCCACATGATAACTTGGCAATGTCGGAGATTGATTACCAAGAGGTTTGTGATCGACATACAGCATTCCGGGATCGAAAAGCCCCATTGTTCGGCAGTGTATGGCGTCGGTATTTTCAAAGGCTATACTGCCACCCGGATCATTGATTCCTATAATATCATAACCGGGCATTGCCCTTTGATAGACGGCAATTGCAGAATCATCTTCACTTGTATAACCGGTAAGCGGCACATAAACCCTGTTGTTTAAAATAACGGAATTGCAATATGCGGCGTTATGATTATCCGGAGCATTAACCCTGAAAACCCTGTAAGGTCTTCCGTAACAGTCGTTTGTGTTTGAAAAAGAATCCGCAATAGCATCAAGAGCCGCGTCATCTGTGCCGTTTTTTATTATCAAAACGACTTCATCGGAAAGAAGTTTCCCATAGCAATCGATATGATTTATATAAGAAGCAAGGGGATCGGGATAAGTATGGTAAACGGAAATTCCCCAATAGTTCTTCATAAGTGCATTGACCGAATCATGTGATAGATTGGTGTTAAATGTGTAATCATAGACTTCGTCGGATGAAAATCCTATACCGTGTCCGTCTGTCATGAAATTTCCTCCTGTATGTCTGAGCTCGGTTTTCCACAACTGGACTCCGAGAGCCGGAGCCAGATCCCAGTTGGACTGGTCGTCATTAATCCTGCCTGCTCCGTCAGCTCTGTTGTAAACATGATCTGAAATGCCATAATCTCCGTTACCATCAAATACTCCCCATGGACCGTAATCTCTTGTCCAGTATGAATCAGTGTTTGTTATTACATATGATACATTTGTAATTCCGTGTGATGAAAAGTCGCTCTGGGCGCTTGATAAATCCGAGCTGGAAACGAGACATTTTATCTCAAGCTGTTGAGCCACATCTTGAAGCATATCCCAGGGCAACCCCAGTGGATATCTCACCAATACGGCGTTTACGCGTTCCCACTCCGCACACATTCTGACAGGAGCCGTGGGGGGAGCCGTAGGGGTCACCGAATAGCGGGGAATTCCTTTACTGTAAATTACTTTTTGCGACGGACTGTGTTTGGGGTGGCCGACCGAATATCCCTGTGAATCATGCGTGTCAGCCGTTACATCGGAAAAAATAAACAGAAAAGCAAATAAAACGATTAAAAAATAAAAAAGCTTTTTCACTACAACCTCCTTAACAACTTTTAAAATATGTTAGTATATTTTTTATTTGTTGTCAAATATTTTTACTGTGATATAATTTTAGTAAAATACAGGAGGTTTCTATGGCTGAAACAATAAAAATCGGTATAATTATATGCGACAGGTATAAAAGTTGTGCGGGAGGTAAATGTTTCAGGGCATTACGAGAGAGAGAGGGAGCTTTCGAGCGGTACAAGGATAAGGATGTTGAAATTGTAGGATATACAAGTTGCGGAGGTTGTCCGGGCGGTAATATTGAATACGCCGTTGATGAAATGAAAAAAAACGGTGCTACTGTTATACATTTTGCAACGGGATTTATAGTTGGTTATCCTCCCTGCCCGTATATTGAATATTTTCATGATTATATCGAGAAAAAATATGACATTGAAGTAATTTACGGAACACACCCGATTCCGGAAAAGTATATGATAATGCATAAAAAACTGGGTACGTGGAAAGATCCCAAATGGGGAAAGATCATAGAGCCTACCGTTACCGATAAAAAAACAAGATTATCCTATGATTAATTGATACCAAATATTACCGGTCCGTATAAATTTATTTAATTATGGCGAATTTGCCTGTTGCTCTATGTTTTTGATCGAGAGTTTCTACAACATAGAGGTAGATTCCACTTGCAGGTGTGAGATTCGGATTTGTGAGGACATCCCCGGCGTTCACCATGTTGGACACAGCACATATATAAGGATGTTATTATAGCCATGTAAAATAAAAAAGGGAAGAGATTTCCCTTCCCCCTTTTAGAGTGGAGATGTCACTTTATAAAGATCATCGATGCTCCGGTGTAGATTCTGTAACGTCTGGAAAGATTAAACCTTCTGCCTTTGCTGATTTTGTATAGGGTTTTAAATCTGTTTCTCATTTCCTCCTCCTTTTTTAAAGAACTTCAGCCACTATACGACTTGACATAACATTTGTTTCATTTTTGAAGTATTTACTTGATATTAATTCCTTTACAATATAAAATCTATGAAAGGAGTTTATATGGAAGATAAAATTTCACGAGTTACCATACACGGTTTTATGGCAAAACATTATGATTTTATTTTGAATATTTTAACGTTTTGGAAATATCCGGGATTATTGAATAGAGCCGTAGCCGGCATGAATATCAATAAACGGGAAAAGATTCTCGATATTGGTGCCGGAACAGGCAGAAATGCATGTATAATGTATAATTATTTAGGAGAAGAAGGTGAAATTATAGGGTTTGATATTGAACCTGTTATGATTGAACAGTTTCGTAAAAAGTGTCGATTTAATAATACGAAAATAGAGATTCACGATATAACGGAGTCGTTCCCCTATAAAAATTATTTTGACAGAGTTTTTATATCATTTGTTATTCACGGCTTTTCCAGGAAAAATCGAAAGATAATATTGAATAATATTTATAATACATTGGATATGGGTGGAAAGATATCTATTTTTGATTACGGCAATTTTAATTTTTCCAAACAACCGTTTTTTGTCAGGACGATATTTAAAATTGCGGAATGCCCTTATGCTTTTGAATATATTGATGATGATCACAAAAAAATGCTTGAAGACAGCGGATTTGCTAATGTAAATGTAATTAAATTAGCCGGTAATTATGTGACTCTTACGACAGCGGAGAAGGCTTAAAATCCGCCGAAATTTTAAAATATCACTTGACAAATGTAATTATTTTGCTACAATAGTGCAGGTTAAAATAACATTATAGGAGGATGATTTTAATGGCTGGTGTTAAAGTAAGAGAATCTGAATCGTTTGAGAACGCATTGAGAAGGTTTAAAAGAATAACTGAGAGAGCGGGTATTTTGAGTGATTTGAAAAAACATCAAAGATATGAGAAACCCAGTGAAAAAAAGAAAAAGAAATTAATGACTGCTGTGAGAAAGATTAAGAAAATGAGATCTATGTCTCAGAATAGTTAATGAATCTTATTGATTTAATTTTTTTATTAATTCTTATTGGTTTATCTGTTTTCGGTTATAAAAAGGGTCTCATCAAAGAAGCAGGAGCGATTTTAAGTCTCCTGATTTCTTTATTGGCGGCTTATTTTTTTTCAGGACCTTTCTCAACAATAGTTGCCAGGTACATCCATGCTGGCGAAAGCATGGTTCATTTTATTTCCTTTTTGATAATTATTGTAGGAGGGACAATAGGACTGTATGCCGTATTCATGATTTTCAAGAAAATAATTGACTTAACGGTTCTCGGCGTAGTAGATCGCTTACTGGGATTGTTATTAGGCGTCATTAAAACTTTTGTTTTACTCTTTGTAGTATACACTCTGTTAATGTGGAAACCTATATACAATGCTACAAAAGAGACCGTAGATACATCAATTTCCATTAAACTTATGAAGAAGTGGTTGCCTACGGTGGAGAAATATTGGAATGTTTCATATAACAAAATAAAAAATTCGAAAGAGCTTAAAGAAAATGTACAGAAAACCTACGATAGAAGCGTTAGAGTACCAAAGAATACTCGAAATCATTAGTGCTTACTGGCCCAAAGAGATAAAATTTAAACCGCCGGAATTTTTAAAGAATCGACAAACGATTATGGATCGATTTGCCGTTGTTAAGGATTTAATGGAATTGATTGAAATCGAACCGGAAATCGTTGACGACAGCTTAATTGATATTACGGAAATAGTGTCCGACAGAGGTAAAGGTGTTGTTTTTGCCCCTTATGAGGTAAAATCCGTTTATCTGATGAACAATTACTTTATTAAGATGTACGGGATAGCAAAAAGATCCGAATATAAAGCTTTTTCCAATCTTATTCTCAATATGGAAAATTATCCCGTAATTTCCAAGAAAATAGAAGAGATCTTTGATTCCCAGTTTGAAATCAAAAACAATGCCTCTCCCGCATTGAAATTCATTAGAAAACAGATTAAGCAAAAAGAAGCAATTTTGCAAAAACGGTTAGAGAGCTTTATGAAAAAGCACAAAGACGATTTGCAGGAAGAAATAATAACGGTTAGAGAGGGGCGATATGTTATACCGGTGAAGAGAGAGTTCCGATCCAAAGCAGGCGGTGTTGTACACGGAATTTCCAATACGGGAAACACCCTTTTTGTAGAGCCGCCCTTTGCGGTTGATATAAATAATGATGTAAGAACGTTAAAGTTAGAGGAAAAGCAGGAAATATATAAAATATTGCTTAATTTAACTCATTTTATTCTGAAGTTTAAAGACGCTATCGTAAGAAATATGCTGATTACCAAGGAACTTATTGAGTATATTTCCATTGCGAGATATGCGAGAGATTACAAATGTACGGTACCCGAATTCAGCTCGGAAGATGAAATTCGAATAATTAACGGAAGACATCCGGTTTTGTTGAGCGGTAACAAAAAAATAGTACCGATAACCATTGATATTCCAAAGGGGATAAATACCGTTGTAATCAGCGGACCTAATGCGGGAGGAAAAACGGCTACACTTAAATTAATCGGTATATTTTCGTTGATGTTTCAATCGGGAATCCCCATTCCCTCGGATAACGGTACTATGCTACCGGTTTTTGATAATGTATTTGCCGATATCGGCGATGATCAATCGGTGGCTGAAAGTGTATCAACATTTACCGCACACATGATGCATTTGAAAGAGATTCTTAAAATGACTTCCGAACATTCCCTTGTTCTTTTGGACGAGTTGGGTTCCAGCACGGCACCTCGGGAAGGTGCCGCACTTGCAATTGCCATATTGAAAAAATTGAAGGAAAGATCGGCAAAAACTTTTGTAACGACTCATTTTGACGAAATAAAACAGTTTGCATCCAAATCGGAGGATTCGTTGAATTTAGCCATGGGTTTTGATATAAAAGAAGGTATACCCACTTATCATATTTTCGAGGGTGTGCCGGGTTCTTCATATGCTTTTTCCATTGCGAAAATGGTGGGCTTTGATGAAGATGTTATAGATGAGGCTGAAAAACAGGTAGGTAAAGAATCCGTTTCAAAGGAAAGTGATTTTGTGGGATTTCAGGAGAAATTGAAAGAACTTGAGAGGAAGGAGCAACTGCTAAACGAGAAATTGACATACTATGATAAGATGACCGAGAAATATGAATCCAAGTTGAAAGGGGCAAAAAAAGATGCTAAAGAGATAGTGGAGAGAGCCAAAGTAGAAAAAGAGAAACTTCTGAATGCTACACGTAAAGAAATTGAAAAATTGGTTAAAGAGATCAGAGAGAGCAACGCTTCCAAAGAATCGATTAAAAAGGCACGCAAACAATTGACACCGAAGAAAGAAAAACAAAAATCTGAAAGACAAATCGAAGTCAATCCGGGAGACTATGTTAGATTGAAAAACATGAGCGGAGTGGGATGCATTAAAAATGTTTCAAAAGGTAAAGTTATTGTTGATATGGACGGTACATCCTATACGGTTCCCAAAGATTCGGTTGTCGAAGTGTTAAGTGACTACAAAAAACCCGTAAAAGGTGTTACGGTGAAATTAAAGGAAAGGAGAGAGATGAACTTTGATCTTGATATAAGAGGAAAAAGGGTGGGCGAAGGAATCAATATCGTTGACAGATATATAGATGATGCCATGATTACGGGGGTTGAGAAATTTAGAATTATACACGGTAAAGGAACAGGTGCATTAAAAAATGCTATTTATAAATTGTTAAAAAATGACAAAAGGGTATCCTCTTTCTATGCCGATGAAGGGCCGGGCGGAGACGGATGTACCATTGTGGAGTTATGATGAAATGTTTGTTCAATGTTAAAAATCTAAAGATTGATAAGAACGGCAAATTTGTAATAGAACTGACAGAGGAAGAGCGTATTAAGATAAAAAGGACAAAAGAAGAGTTGCAAAATATTGAAATAGTGCCCGAATTCAGGGAAGATTTTGAAAAGGTTATACCGGCAATAGCTTTGATGCATCATGCATATTCGCTTGTAAGAGGCTTTTTAAAAGAGGGAGAAAAATCGTATATGGAAAGAGCAATCACGGCAATTTCCAAAGCTTATTTGATATATCCGTTGCCGATCTATCTCTATGATTTAGGGAGATTCTTTGAATACAATGGCGATTACAATTCGGCGAAACAATCATATATGGATTATATTGAGTCGGAAAAGTCTTATACTCCGGGCAGATTCGATGAGATGCTGATAAAGGACCACGATATAAATTTCATTATGAACGATGCAAAAGAACGAATAAAAAAAATCGAAAGAGGTGAAAGTGAAAAGTAAAAATTGTATTGACGGGGAAATATTCAGTGAGCTGGTTGATTTTAACGGAGAGAAATACGAGCATATAGGATTTAGAGATCCGAACGGCAAGTTCGGTGAACTCCTGGAAAAATTGCTTGGGAAAAAGGTCAAAATTTGTATAGAAGTTATCGAGTAAACCAATGAAAACAATCGGGCTTATAGGGGGAATGACATGGCTTTCCACATTTGAATATTACAGGATAATAAATACACTCGTTTCAAACAGGTTAGGGGATAACCATTCGGCAAGGATAGTTTTATACAGTTATGATTTTAATTCAATATTTGGAAAGCAGTTTGAAGGCGATTGGAGAGGTTTAAGCGTTATCATACGGAAAACCGCCGAAAGTCTTCTGAAAGTCGGTGCGGATTTTATTGTACTTTCATCTGTTACGATTCATAAAGCTTTGGATTTTATTCCCGAAAAACGAGGATTGCCTATTCTTGACATAAGAGATGCCGTAGGAAAGAAAATAGTGGCTAATAACATTGAAAAGGTAGGACTTGTAGGAACATCAATTACAATGACTGACGGATTTTTTACAAATTATCTGCTTGAAAAATACGATATTAAAACAATAATTCCGGAGGAGAATGAAATTAGGGCAATCGACGATATAATATTTAAAGAGATAGCAAATGGGATTATAAAAGACGAGTCAAAATACACCCTTGATAAAATAATTAAAAATTTGTTGAAAAAAGGAGCGGAAGGAATAATTCTCGGATGCACCGAATTGCATATGTTGACGGAAGAAAACAAAGCTGTCGGATTTTATGATTCCATGAAAATACATGCCGAAAGTGCGGCGATTAAAGCAATGGATGATAGAAATGGATAAAATGGCATACTGCGGCTTTGATTGTACAAGATGTCCCCTATATTTGCTGTCAAAAGGGAATATCGATGCCGGCAGAAGGGAGGGAATAGTAAGGGATTTGTTAAATGAGTACAACGGTCTGAAAGAGGAAGATCTTTACTGTGACGGTTGTAAATCCGGAAGAAGGTTATTTCCCTTTTGCAGTGATTGTTATATAAGGAAATGTTGTATGTCAAAGGGAATAGAGAATTGTTCGGAATGCAGTGAGTTCCCCTGCAAAGAATTAGTGAAAATTTTCTCGGATTTTCCCAAGGGACTTGAACATTTAAGAAAAATGAGAAACAAAAATATTGAAACATAACGGTGGATTAGTCGTATAAGATAAATAAACAGGAGGTATGAATGAAAAGATGGCTTACTATGAAGAGATTGTTAACATTTATTATGGTTTTTTCAGTAACAGTCGTTTTATATGGGAATAAAACGGATGTAAATAAATGGCAGAGTGTTACGAAAAAGAAATATCCCAATGCACATGAGGTGCTTTTAAATGAATTTATAAAGACAAAATATGACACACTGGGAAAGTATAAGGCAAATGATGATGTTTATTTAAAGATTCTTGATGAAAAAGGGTTACAGGAAAATCAGGTTTTAAAATTGCAATATGACAGATCATACGGGAAATATGATGTAGAAAAAGTGGAATTGATTAAACCCGACGGAAAACATATTGAGATTAACGTAAAACTCAATATGAAAGATCAAGTTGCTCCCGGTGGAGCTAGTATGAATATATATGACCCCAATGAGCGCCTTATTACTATTCAAATACCGGGAATTAATGTTGGAGATATATTACATTATGAGATCAAATATAAAGAATTTAACCCAAGGCAGAAGGGACAATTCTCCGATTTTGAATTTGGTCAATATAAATATCCTTACTTGCATATGAAATATGTCCTTATTGCTCCAAAAACTGATCCGCTTAAGAAGTTTGTGATTTTAGACGGGATTAAATCTCATTATGATACTTCCACGGTTAAAACAGACAGCACGATAATTTATACATTTGAAGTACATGATGTTCCCCAAATTATCCCCGAACCGTCAATGCCATCCATTACAAGAGTTGCCATGAGAATGTTGGTTTCTACCATCGGTAGTTGGAAAGTCATTTCAAGATGGAATTACAATCTTGTACAAAAGCATTTGAAAATAAATGAAGATATAAGGAAAAAAGTTGATGAACTTACAAAAGGTAAAACCGACGAAATATCAAAGATTAGAGCAATCTTTTTCTACGTATCCAGAAACATAAGATACATGGGAGTAACAACGGAGAAAAACAAACCGGGCCTTGAGCCGCATGATGTGGTTTATACATTTGAAACGGGGACCGGTGTATGCAGAGACAAAGCGGCATTAATTGTAGCGATGTTGAGATATGCTGGTATAGATGCAAATCCTGTCCTTTTCTCCGTAGGACCTAAACTGGATAAAGAAGTTCCATTGGATTATTTTAATCATGAAATCGCAGGTGTTCGCCTTAAGAACGGGAAAGAAATTCTTATTGATCCGACGGATGAAACAGGCAATACGTTGTTTCCTCAATATGAAGCTGATATGAGTTATCTGTTATGTACAAAAGAAGGCGATACACTTAAAACGAGTCCTTTTATACCTGCCAAGGTAAACAATATTAATGTAAAAACGGATGTTGTTTACAAAAGCAATAAGTTTTATTGTAACAGTACAATTACTTTTTACGGTATAAATGATAATATTTTCAGGGGGTATTTTGCCCGTTTGAATAGGAATAGACTTGAAGAGTTCATAAACTCAATTGTCAAAAAGGTGGCAACCGATTCGAAAGTTGACACATTTGAGGTCTTACCGAAGAATTTGCTCGGCTCCAGAGAGCATCTGAGAATTAAAATACAATATGTAGTTAACGATCCTACGGTGGGAGATAAAAATATCAGAATGTTTCAACTTCCGTTTATCGGAAGCAAGATAGGTATATTCAAATGGGCTCTCGGTGATATAAGTTTGAGAGAAAGACACTATCCTTTTAAAGCACATTTTACGTCTTCTTTGTCGGAAAATGTTACTTTTAAAGATATGAATACCGGCAAGTTGAAAGTTCTGTATATGCCGTCTAAAATCACAATAGATAAAGACGGTTATACATATAAATCATTGTCGGATATTAACGGTAATACAATAAATGTAAAAAAATATTATGCCATAGACAAATTGGAATATTCGCCGAAAGAATATAAGAGGTTAAAAAAATACTTAAAAGAGGGCGAAAATAACAATAAAAAGTATATAATCATAAAAGAATGAAGGAGTTGAAAAGATGAAAAGAAAAAAGATAGTGTGGCTGTTTGCCGTTGCGATATTTACTTTTGTATCTGTTAATGCATCCGTAACAAAAAGCGATGAGAGCATTTACAATGCAAAAATTGACCTTTCAAAGTATCCTAATTCTTCAGCAGTTGTTCTTTATGATTATACTAAAATTATAGTGAACAAAGATTTGAGTTATAAAAAAGTAAGAAGAGTTGTTACAAAGGTGTTAAATTACAGAGGGAAAAAGGAAAGTTCCGAAAGGAGAATATATTTTGACAGACGGTTTGAAAATGTAGCCATAAACAGATCAATAACGGTTAAAAAAGACAATGGCAATTTCAAAGTGATTCCTACGGATAAAAATGCCATCAGATTATTGGATGCTCCTTACGAATCCGGTTACATGGATTATGCTGTTCATAAAATGGAAGTAGTTGCATTTTCCAATGTTGAAACGGGAGATATCGTCGATATTAAATACTCGGTAAATAATATGAAAAAACAACCGTTTTCGAAAAAGGTCTTTTTCGGTTATAAAGAACCCATATACAAAATGCATTATGAAATAGTATTACCGAAAGGGGTTAAAATAACTTTCAATAAGCCTGACGGGATAATATTTAAAGATAAGATTGTAGATGGAAAAAGAATTCTTACCTGGGATGCAACAGACCTTCCGCAGATTTTATCCGAACAAAACAAACCTGAAAATGATTTGATAGTACCGACGCTGTATGTATCTTTTTATAAGAGTTGGGATGAATTTAAAAACGGATTAATGAACCAGTACAATAAGAGCATTCAGGCAGACAGTATGGTGGAAAATCTTGTAAACAGTATTGTGTTACCGACAGATAATAAAATGAACAAAGTTAAAAAAATTGCCACCTATCTTGCCAAGAACATTTCGAGTATGAATGTAGAGAGCCTTGAAGATTTTAAAATTCGTTCTGCCGATGATGTAATTAAAAGCGGTTATGCAGCTTCTTTCGATAGGATTGCCCTTTTCCTGAGTATGATGAAAGTCATTGGAGTGAAGGGATATCCTGTTGCAGTAGGTCCCGAATTGCTATACTGGAACGGTGAAAAAGATTACATACAAACAGAGGATTTCCAAAAGATGATAGCCAAAATAATTATCGGTAAAAAGGAATATTTTGTCGATCCTTCGAATGAATTCTACCCTATCGGTTACACGGCGGATGAGAACAGGGTAGGGCTTACGATATGTTCGGGAGATATAAAGTTTGTTAAAATTAAAAACTTAAAAGATTTCTCGGACAGAGAAGAAGTCACATACGATATTGTCATATCCGAAAACGGGACGGCTCTAATTACCGAAAAACATGTTTTTTGGGGCGGAAGAGCAGTTGAGATGCGCAAAAAATATAAATATATGACACCAATACAAAAAATGCAAGACTATCAAAAAATGCTGGGGAGTATATCCGAGAATGTCGAACCCGTCAGCAAGAAAATGTCCATTGATTTGAGTTATCCGGTTAAAATGTCTTTCACATACAAATATGCAAATTACGCCGTTAGAGAGGGAAAGTTCGTATATTTTGATATCCCATCCGGTTTATCTCCCTTTAGGCTGATTAAAGGCCCCTCACAAAGACATTATTCTTTTGTTTCGCCGAAGAACGATTTTCTTTTATACGATATAAGAATTAAGTATCCTAAATCGTTAATCCCCATTATCTTACCCAAAAATATGAATTTGGACAAGGAAGTGTTTGAGGTAAGTAGAAAAATAGATTCGGGTGCCGGATACTTAAATATAAAAGATATGATTATTGAGCATTATGGTGTTGTTACCAAAGATAACTACGGGACATTTTACAAACAGGATGTAAAACTTTCACACCCCAGATTTTACAAAGTTTTACTCAGGAAAAGAAATAAGTTTCTCGGAATATTTTAATAAAAAAAGGGAGCTTTTAAGCTCCCTTTTTTTATTCGCTCTTTTATCTATTGAACCGTATAGTCGTAGAAATACCAATCATTTGAAGCGTCATCCCCGTTTGCCTGAGATGCAGTAAAAACATGTGTCTGCGTATTGATAAGATTCTCGCTCTTGAATATTTTTACGGTACAGGTAACATCGTCTGTTACTCCGTGTGAAGAGAAATATCTCAATGCCATACGATAAGTTCCGGGATGTTCGGTAACTATGGTGAAGTTTTCGGGTCCGAATCCGTCAACGTCATCGACATCTAAAAATGCGTCTGTGATGCCGGACTTGTCCGAATACCAACAATGTTGTGTCCATGTGGTATCTCCCTGCGGGATGTAGTATGCATGAAGATCAACGTCATTATTATCCGTGTTCCATGTGAGTTCCACTCTGAACGGATAAACCGGTAAATCTCCTATTATCACGTATACAGGGCTTTCCTCAACAAGTGTACTGTCACTGTTATAAACCTTAATTTGTAATTCATTTCTTCCGTTCACAATAACAATGT
This sequence comes from Caldifarciminota bacterium, assembly GCA_015486655.1. Taxonomy (GTDB): domain Bacteria; phylum Hydrothermota; class 32-111; order QNBC01; family QNBC01; genus QNBC01. The sequence goes on from WFRF01000210.1 coordinate 19,743, forward strand.
CATGGGAAAATGAGTATTCGTTATCGCCTACCGAAGTGATACTCATATTGTATTCGGTCGAGTTTGAAACGAGGATTACATAACCGGAAAATGTCGTTGCTGAGTTGTCAGGGTTATGTACGGTTCCCGAAACGGAAATAACCCTGTTCGTTGTGGTTTCTCCGCTTTCAAGACCGGAAACGGTTAGTAC
>WFRF01000211.1 GCA_015486655.1 Caldifarciminota bacterium
TCCTTTCCCACTGCGCCTGCAAACCCGTCACTCAGACATAGAGCAAGTATCGGGATTTGATAAAAATGTGCCGGAGAGTGGTCGATAACAAACATTACATAAATTATAATCGGATAAATTATTGCTCCCACATTGTTTTCCTTTATATCATGTATGGAGGACAATTTATTTGATATTAACGACACCAAAAGCACAAGAAAAAATACATTGGAAAGAATCAGAATCGAGCTGTTTTTACCGAACAAAAACGGAAAAAAGAAAATCAATGCGCCTGCACTAATATGCGAAAATTTCCTTGTGAGTCCCTTGTTTTTACCTTTATCAAAGTAATAGAACAGTTCGCCAAGAGCGAATATAAGTATAAATCCTATGGAGACAATGACCATCATCTTAATTTCCACTTTTCCTCCTGGTTAAAATATTTATGCTTCCTGTCCCTCCATCCATATCAATTAAATCTCCGTTCTTTAAGTTGGAGGTTACCCCTCTTACGCCGACAATTACCGGTATACCCAATTCTCTTGCAACAATTGCCGAGTGGGATAAAACGCTGCCCCTTTCAAGGATAATACCTTTGTACAACGGGAATACCGGCAGCCATCCGGGATCCGTTCTTTCTGCTACAAGTATATCTCCTTTTACTTCCTCTATATACGGAGTTTTTACAATCTCCACCGTTCCCTTGATGTGCCCGGGGGAACACCCGATACCTGAAATTTTGCCTGCTTTCTCCGAACTTACACCGGGAATATCCGCATAGGGAATGAACTCCGTATAAAATCTCTCCGGTAATTCCCTGCGGGTATTTTTCTCATATTCTTCCTTTCTCAAATTTATCAATTTCTTGAGATTTTTCGTTACGCTCGTTCCGTATATGTATGAAACAATTTCATTGACGGTAAGAAAGAATATATCCTTCTTATCCTCAATAACACCTCTTGCACTGAACTCATCACCGATCTTTTTAAAAATCACCTTTACAATTCCGAATACATTTGTTCTTATAAGCCGCATATTCTCTCTGTTTTTTATAAAGTATCGGGTATTTCTTAAAAGATATTTGAAAATAATTTTCATAAAAAACCTCTTGAGAAAATAATATTTTTGAAGAGTATTTTTTACTTTGTTTTCCGCTTTCGTTCGGATATCCCTCTCTCTTTGAAAAATTAGTTCCGTATTAAAATCATTTTCATTTACATAATTCTTAATGAGAGGTACAATTTGCTCAGGCTTATCTCTGAGATTCGGTGTCTCGAGCTTCAATTCATTGACACATCTGCTACCGAATTTATCTATGTATTGATAAAACTTCTCACGGATTTCATTAAATTGCTCTTCCTCTATTCTGCGTATAAATTCTTCGGGACTCAAATGGTTTATTAAATCAATTGCCTTTTTGTTTCTCTTAATACTTTCGGCAATATCATAAAGCATAACCGTCACATCTACACTCTCCATATTGCCTTCGCCGGTTAACAGATTATTTTGCAGTTTTTCGCTGTCATCCGCCGAAATCTTTTTCAGAAACTTACTTAAAAGTCCGTAAAATACCATAGCAAATGTATCATTAATTACGGGAGTGATCCATTTTTCCAGCAGTATGTTCTTCAGTTTAATGTAAACGTCAATTGCATCTTTGGAATTTCTACACTTGTTGATATCGGTTTCAAATTCCTTCATTGCACGTTCATAGGTTTTCTTGAATTTCTCGATGTTTCTGCCATGTGTAACATATTTTGTAAAAATTGAAACTGCCAATTTCAAAAAAGAAATTTTCCCGAGCAAAGCATTGCTTTTTCTCTCTTTTTTTATCAACATTTCGCTGAATTGCTCTTTAACTCCCATCATCTTTTCCATAAATTCTTTATTGTATTTGTACGCGGGCAGAAACGATAACGCGGTAAACCAACTGTTCAAAGAATAATAAATACGATTATTTATAAATCCTATCATATTTGTATATATCATTTTATTTTCCTCTATTGTCTTTGGGCTTACTCCGAGGTGCAGGCACATCAATTTATATATAATGGTATAGGCTTCGTTTGCGAATGAAAATGTCAATGGGGTCGTCGGTCCCGAAAAACTTTCAACTATATTTGAATTGTCCCACACAAGCTCATGCTTTTTCTTTTTTATTTTTGTTGTAACGGGTCTTGCCTGCAAAATAAATGTTTTATCCTTTTCAATAGCAAATTCAATATCTTGTGGCACACCAAAAAACTTTTCTATTTTCTCAGCCGAATCAATCAAGTCTTCGGATTCTTTTTTATTTAGTACGGGTAATTCGATTAATTTTTTAGAAACTTTACGCTCAACGGTACCCCCCTCATTTGCCAAATCAATCATGTTGTCTTTCAAAACTATATTTGTTTTCATTTTCTTTGTTCTTCTGTCGTACGAGTACATATCGGATTTCACTCTGTCCGATACAATCCCTTCCCCCTGTCCGAAGTTGGCATTTATTATAATTTTATTAGTGTCACCGATAACCGGATCAACTGTAAAAATAACACCCGATTTTTGTGATTTCACCATTTTCTGAATTATAACAGCCATATCTTGAAAAGTGACTTTTTGCCCAGCCATTTTTTTATAAACAATATTTCTCTCTTCGAATTGGGAAGCAATGCATTTTAATATATAATTCGGCAACTCTCCCTTTGTTTTTATGTTTAAAAAGGTCGAGTATTGTCCTGCGAATGATAATGTTTCCGAATCCTCATTTAATGCGGAAGATCGTACGCTTACGGGAAACAGTTCATTCTTAATCGCCGGCAAAATATCTCTGACAATCCGATTCCTTAATTCCTCATCGTCTATTATGGCACTCTTCAGAATCTCCGACGATTTTTTATTATCCTTTTCTTTTTCCAGTATTGCTTTAATATGCTCCAACCTATTCTCTTTGTAATATGCACGGAAATACAGTGACGGAATAACATACCATTCGGGGATATTAAAATCCAGGCACGATAATTTATACAAATTATATGCCTTCCCGCCAATATATTTCGCTATCTTCTCGGGAATCATATTATATCTGTAAATCATAAATTCCTCGCGGCTATAATGAAGAAAAAGACTACTATTGCAAGAGTGTATACAGATGCGGAATTTTCCAGTATTTTAGAGCCTGTTTTGTTCATTTTGGCTAAAAACACAACTGCACCGGCAATGGGAATTGCAAGGAATGAAACAATAATCCCGGCATACATATCGAATCCGAACATCCATAACAATATCAAAACGGATACAACGGATAAAGTAATAACCAGGAATACCGAAACTTTGTATCCTACCAGTTTTGAATATGTATCCACACCCTCTCTCTCGTTTTGAGGCGCTTCCGTTTTTCTCGCAATTTCCATCGTAAAACCTGTTATATACGAAATTATAATTAAAAGTATATGTTGTAATCTTAACGAGCTTACTCCAACCGCTTGTTGAATAACGTAAAATCCGATCCACGACATTGCCACCATATGGAGTGAAGCATATATCAATCTGTTTTTCTTTAATTGTTCACTCATAAAAAATTCCTTTCCCATTAGAAAAATATACAACTCCATTAATGTAAAAACAATTAAGTTACTTAAACCGAAAAAGAGATTCAAAAGAAACATCATGATAGTTACGACAATAAGCATTATCATTATCTCTTTTAATGAAATCAAACCTCTCGGTACTGCGCGTTCCGGCATATACTTCGAATCAATTTCATTGTCCTTTATCTCATCAAACAACCTCAATTGAAAAAATATTAAAAGAACAGTAATTGCCCCTATAACGCTTTCCATTGTAAATGTAAGCTTCGAACCCTTAAAATGCTTCGAAATACCATAGAAACCGTAATAGAAAAAGAATATCAAAAGTATGTATTGAAGAACGGGGAATCGTTCCTTTTGGTATTGAATCAATCGTTTTATAAAAGCCCTACTTTTCATTTTGTCTCCTTTTTTATCCATACTTTATATTTACGCAATTTCAATGCCAGAATAGCAACCCACTATATTGCGTTACTTATAAAATCACATTTTTCAAAAGTGTGTAATTTTTTCACACTCTGTGTAAATTCTACACACTTTTCCCAATTATACCATGTCCAAACATATGGAATCATATATGGCAAAAAATGAGCAAAAGTTTTTTCGGGGTGTGCATCAACACTATCCTTACATATTAATTCTCCTCTGTCTAATCTCGGATTCTTTGTGCTTGCTCCCCAACTACTTGAATTCGACCCTATACCATGTATCATTAGTATCGGCTTCGGTTTATACGGTTCTGCTCTCATTATCGTTAAACACATGAAAATCATTAAAATTAATAATCGTATACTCCTGGACATAATCCCCCCTTTTTACTAATTACTCAATAATGTATACAAA
>WFRF01000212.1 GCA_015486655.1 Caldifarciminota bacterium
ATTTCCTTGCCGTTCCCATTTCGATTATTTTGTGCGTAACGGAGCAATTCACAATTCCCGTATCCTTCATAACATCGTATATATCGAGTTTTTTAAGGATTTTCAAAGAATCGTATTGACTATTGTTTAAACCGATATCCGTTAGCATAATTGAATCCGGACATACAATACCGCTATCCACCGGGATATTTCTTAGGAGGATTCCGACTCTTCCGTCGGGGAAAGTTTTTGTTTTTTCGATTTTCAAACCCAATTCCGCTGTCTCGTCATCCTTTAAGACTATAAAATAACGATGCTCTCCATCCTTTGGAAATTCCTCCGGTCTTGCCGTAATCGTCCAGACGGTATCACCGCCATCATAACTCGGAAACATAAACAATGCGTTTACCCTGCGAATCAATCCGTCATCGCCGATGGAGAAAAGCGATATATCATCGGTATCAATGTTATATTTGTTTTTCTCTCTGTTTGTAAAATTGTATTCAAGCCGCGGGCAATCGGAGGGAGTGCTAAAATTTTTTCCCTCCGGATACATCTTCACTACAGGTCCCATATTGCCGCCTATATAAGGAGATGACTCTCCCGTATTGTCGGAATCAAAACCTACGGCTGTAATTTTTGCAATGGTATCTGTGGAAAATGCCCCTCCGGGGAAATAGAGTTTCACCCTGTCATAAGGACTTGAGATTACACCTCCGCCATAACCCCTCCCATTCGAGCCGTGACGGGTCTCCATAGTAATATTTCCGACTCGTCCTCCTTTGTATTTAACACCATAATGGTTGTTTCCATTAACAACATCCCCGATTTTGAAATCCCTGTATTTAATGCTATCGGGAACCGTATTACCTGCTTCTTCAAAAACTCTGTCTACCCCGTGCGCCATATTGTTATATTGAAATACAAGCAAACGCACATTCCCGAAAACCTCCGCAACATTCCAATATCCGAGAATCGAATCGTTTTCTCTCATTGGTTGATGTAAAACGCTGTCTACCCGGTGTATCACACTGTCCTGTATATAGTATAATTTATACGCCGTTTCTATGGGACTATTCGTCTTAAGAACAACATAATCTTTCGGTGTTTTGCCGGTCCAGAACAATTCCGGTCTGAAATATGAATCCCCTCCGTGCCCCACAATCATATCCGTATGCATGTCTCCAAGCGCTTCTCCGGATATAACCGTATCGATAAATATATCATCATCCGTTTCACCGTTAGGGTATGTTATCCGAGGAGTCCATTTCATGAATTTTATATACGGATTCGAAATAGAATCGGGAAAGAATGTCCTGAAATAAGAGGTATCTGAGGAAAACTTCACATTTATATTTTTCCCCGAAGTTTTCATAATAAAATTGATGCCCAGAAGAGGAATTATCGTATCCGCGGCATCGCCGGAAATTGCGGTGGAATCTCTCATCAAAACGGTATTATCTCCGGAAATATCCGCCGTGACATAATATTCGAAATCCTCTGAACTTCCGTACGGAATAACCTGCATAACCGAATCAAATTGACTCATATTTTTCAGATTTATATCCACATCCTTGGAATAGAGCCAATCATTATTGGAATTTTCATATATATAGAAGGGATTTGCTTTATAATTAATGGCTTCCCCGATATGTATGTTCGAACCGGTGTTTACATTACAAAAATAGTAATCATATATTGTATCTATATTACTCGTGTCACCTCCTCCCGTATGCCTATTGTTTTGGGGATTTTCCATCATTATTAATTCATAATTATTATTAGGTTGAATATTTACCAAAGTATCTATCAACCAGTTTGATGTATCCCCGCCTATACGAGAATCATAGATATTTTCAGGTGAATGCCAAATATTCGAGGTATCATTTATAATATTGAGCATATAAGCCGGGCTTTTCTTTTTTACACTAAAATGCAAATGTAATTTCAAATCGCTATTACAATTCTTTTTATAATAATTTTTATAGTATACCGAATCCCCGTATGTTCCGAATGTTCCGCTTTTGTCGTATTTAACCCCTCCGGCTTTAATCACAGAATCTCGTAAATAACAATCGAATTGTTTATACGGAATAAATTTGGATAATATAAGTTTGTTTGTATTAATTTGAACTGCTATATTATTTTTATATTTATCAAAAAGTATCGTATCTACATTTTCTAATTCGATAGAATCAGCAATATCAATAGTATCGACATTGTTTATCATCATTTTTATAAAACATGACTCACTCTTGAACCATAGATCTTTTCTTAATGTATCGGGATATACAATAATATTTACAAAATTAGTATTATCATTATATGGAATCATAACAAATCCATTATTTATCTTCTTGCTTTTTAAATTTTTATATAATACACTATTCCCATCAGCAACGGAAACAATATTTAATGTATCAGGCCTCTTCCCCAGTCGAAAAGTATCACAATCTCCCATTTCCAACGTGCCTGTATATGATACATCATAAGATGAAACATAACTTGTATCTTTCATATTGAATTCCATCTGAATCTTTGAATAATAATCGGGTACATTGTTCTGGTTAAAATACCGCTTTGAATAGGCCAAAGTTCTCCCATCAAGCTGAGTGTTATTCCTAAAAACTTTAAAATAGATATGTCTTACAAAATAAGAATTTTGATTACTTCCGGTGGATTCAACATCATTGTATAATTTTATCGTCAATGTGTCATAATTTATATTAAAATTGGAGACATTAATATAGTACAATTCAACAGGTTTTACCATTGTAGTATCTATCGTTGTATCATTTAGATACGAGTTATAATAAAAATTTTTGATTATTAAGTTGCATAAACTATCCTTTCCGAGCGGAGCAGGGACAAAATGCAAAAGTTTCGTTTCCACTGCTCCTCCTGAAGAAAATAAAAACTTTTTGGTTTTTATAAGTGAATCGCTCTCATTATATATTAGATGCGCTTTTAATATAATTTCTCTTCTCTTTTTGATCCCGGTCTTCAATTCTCCCCTCGCAAGAACCGGTCGATGGTTCTCGGCTTCGTATTTTGCAGAAAAATCATAGGTTCCTTTTCCGTTAAAAACGGAGTCGTTGTCAACCATTCCCGTAAAATAATTTTCCGGTATATATATCTCGTTAAGTTGTGCTGCGGGAATATTTGCCACAAAAACATAACCAACCGTTTTCGTAACGGTTTTTGTCCTCCCGAGATTAGTCGCCTTTATTTTGAAATAAAGCGTGTCCCCCCCGGAGAGATTATCATCACCGTAGTAGCTGATATTTTTCCTAAAATTCCCGGATAATTGGTACTCATCCAATATGGTGGCTATTTTATTCCCGTCTTTATATACACTGACCGTAACATAACCGTCTTCATTGAGCTTTAGGCTGAGTCCTGCGGGAATTCCCGCCCACGGATTAACTTCCGTTTGCGTTATAAAAGCCTCTGTGATTTTTAGATTATCTTTAACCTTTATCTGCCCGACTGTGTCGGCATATCCGCATCCGTCAATCCCCGTTGCCGTAAGTTTTATTTTATAAATGCCCCCGGGGACATTTGCTCCTCCGTGTTTCTTCAAATCCCATATTTCCCTGTTATTTTTATTGAGATTCATCTCCCCGCCACGGAAAGGCACTTTATCCTTCCCGAAATAGAATACCATCGAATCGTTGTCTCCCCTTTTTATAAAATATCTGTTACGGTTCGAGCCGAATTTGATTATAATGCCTGAGGAATCTTTTATTATTCCTCCCAAATGCATTTCAGGACCATTTGCAGTGACAACAAAGAAATTAAATGAATCCGTCGTATCAACCTTGCCTATATGATTCTTCTCGTAAATAGAAATCGTATCACCGGGAATTACCGATGTAACGGAAAGATCCGAAGAAACAATGCCGCCCGAATTGTTGAATGCTTTTATATAAAATGTATCGTCTTTCGAATATATGTAATAACCCGTCTCATCACTGCCAACCGGTTCTCCTTCATAGGGAACGACATTTCTTATGACTTTATGGTATACATTGCCGTCATTCTCGTTTATGTCCATGGAAACATCGGAAATTTTATTTTTTATTCCGTACGAAATAGCTAATTTATCCCCCTTTCCCGCATCGTATTCCGTTTCTCCCCTGCTTGTCTGATGATGCATTCCGGAAGAATCGTTTTCTATTTTCTCAAGAGCAAATTTTCCAAATACCGGTGAAACAATAGAAGAATCGGCGTTCAAATATACCGTATCAATGTATACGAGACTGTCTCCTCCCTCTTCGAATGTTTTCAACTCAATGACATATTTGCCGCTTGCAAGCCCTTCCGTATTCCAGTAGCCGAGCGTTATCGTATCATTCGCAGGCAACCCGGACATATATACGGAATCACCCTGCCTGTAATCGGGAACAATCATACCGTTATGTAACGAAATGCTGTCGTGTATCCCCCTGTAACCAAGCGTATAACATTTAAAATCGTTGAAATTATACATGTCCGGATCTCCGGCATATCCTTTGATTGCGATATATCCCGAAGGTATCGAATCATTCTGGGCGGGAGATGTGATCTTAGCCCCCACCGTACCGTAAATAAATACACTTCTTTGCGACGATTTATTCCCGTATCCATCGGTTGCAACAACCTCTACGGTATATATTCCCAGTGAATCTACCGCTTTATTCATTATCGGTCTGTATAAAATAGTATCTCCAAGTCCCGGAGTATATTGCGCATTTTTTGTGTATATCGTATCATCCCCTTTGTAGACAACCACCTTTACATTTACTTTTCCCCTGTTTACTTCCACATCTTTTTCTTCCGATAAAACAAATCTTATATCCGCCGATGTATCCGCTTTCGGAATTATATACGGGGTAATGTTGAGATGTTTTATAACGGGAGCCGTTCTGTCGACCCTCAGATAACAATTATCGATTCCTCTTTGTTGATGATTATTGGGAGAGTTGCAACCCGATAAAAATACTTCGGGGCTGTATATGGTATCATTACCGGCATCATCCGTTCCCCTCAATAAAACATTGTAAACTCCGTCCGGCAGATATGAACCTTGC
>WFRF01000213.1 GCA_015486655.1 Caldifarciminota bacterium
AATTGTAATCACTTTATCTTTATAATACTCCAGTAAAGGTGCTGTGCTCTCTCTGTAAACTTCAAGACGATGTAAAATAGTCTCTCTATTATCGTCTTTTCTTACAATCAGTTCACTTCCGCAAACATCACAATGTTTACCATCTTTTGGCGGATTAGTCAATAGATTATAAACGGTTCCACACTGCGGACATATTCTGCGGGCCAATAATCTTTCAATTATAACATTATCCGCGGCATTCATGGCAATAACCGCATCAACGCAACCATTCCTCTTCGTCAATAATCCGTCCAATCCTTCCGCCTGCTTAACGGTACGCGGAAAGCCGTCAAATAAAAAGCCGTCATAAGTATTATTTTCGTCCATCTTACTCTCAATTAACTCAATTATCATATCATCAGGGACAAGCGCACCGGATTCAACTATGTGCTTTATCTTTTTCCCCAGTTCATCTTCATTTTTAATACTTTCCCTGAGAATGTCTCCCGTGGAAATATTACAAAGATTGAACTCTTTGGAAATTATAACGGCTTGTGTTCCCTTCCCTACACCGGGAGGCCCCAATAAAATAATATTCATTTACCTTCTACCTCTGATCTTTCCTTTTTTAACAAAACCGTCGTAATGTCTCATAACAAGGTGAGATTCAATGGTATTCATAACTTCTATAACAACACCAACAATAATCAGTAGTGATGTACCACCGAAATATATATTGGCGTGTGTCCAGTTCATTATGTATATAGGTAAAATAGCTATGAATGTAAAGAATATCGCACCGGGTAATGTTATTCTTACCATAACATGATCAATATACTCGGCAGTTCTCTTTCCGGGTCTTACTCCGGGAACAAATCCTCCGTATTTTTGCATGTTGTTTGCAATCTCTTCGGGATTTATAACCATTGCAGTATAGAAATATGCAAAAAACACGATCAGCAATCCGTATACAGACACATATAGAGGACCCGTGGGTCTAAAGAGATTAATTAACGTTTGTCCCCAGGCTGCATCACGAGCAAAAAACGAAACTATCGTGTTGGGAAACATGAGAATCGATTGAGCAAATATAATAGGAATAACACCTGCGGCATTAACATTTAAAGGCAGATGTGTTGCTTGTCCGCCGTATATCTTGTTTCCCACAACTCTCTTTGCATACTGAACGGGGATTCTTCTCTGCGCCTGTGTGACAAGTACAACCGCAGCCGTAATAAAGAAAATCAACACAAGCAGAACTATAAACTGTACCCATCCCATTGCACCGGAGAGGACCATTCGCGTAATACTCAATGATTGGGACGGCAGTCTTGCCACAATACCTATTAAGATAAGTAACGACATTCCGTTCCCTATACCCTTTTCTGTTATTCTTTCTCCAAGCCACATTACAATGACGGCACCTGTAACAAGTGTCATAATCGTAACAAGACGAAATACGATTCCGGGGTGTGGTACAACCGAAACACCGCTGGGACTTTTTAAACTTTCAATAAATATTGTTGTTCCGAATGACTGGACCAACGCCACAAGAACCGTGAAGTAACGAGTATACTGAGTTATCTTCCTTCTCCCTTCGTCTCCCTCTTCCCTTAATTTCGCGAGTGAGGGAATAACGGGAACCAGAAGCTCAAAAATAATTGCCGCACTAATATAAGGCATAATTCCCAACGAGAATATCGTTGCCCTACTCAATGCTCCACCGGTGAATATATCATAGAACCCCAAAATGGAGCCGGAATAAGTTCGTGCAAATGCACTCACTACTTCCTTTATATTTACCCCTGGTATAGGGATATGTGCTCCGAGTCTGTAGAGCACGAAGATCCCCAGCGTAAAGAGAATTTTTTTTCTGAGGTCTTCTATCTTAAAAGCGTTTACCAATCCCTTTAACAATTATACCTCCTCTGTTTTTCCACCACTGGCTTCTATCTTCTCTTTGGCTGTTTTTGAAAATGCATGCGCTTTAACCGTAAGAGGAATCTTAATATCTCCTTTTCCCAATATTTTAACCGGCAAATCCCTTTTTACTATACCTCTTTCAAACAGGGATTCAACTGTGACTTCTTCGTTTTCAGAATAAATTTCAGCCAATTTTCCAACATTGACAACCTGAAACTCGATTCTGTTAAAGTTTTTGAACCCTCTTTTGGGAATTCGCCTTTGAAGAGGCATCTGTCCGCCTTCAAACCACGGTTGGATGTTACCGCCGGATCTCGCCTTCTGCCCTTTGTGTCCTTTTCCTGCGGTTTTTCCGTTACCGGAGCCCGGACCTCTTCCGACTCTGAATCTTTTCTTTATAGCCCCTGGGGCCGGATGTAAATTTTTATCACTCATAAGTATCTCCTATTCGTCTATTTCTTCAACCTTAAGTAAGTGTGATATACTATTTACCATACCCCTTATAGCAGGAACATCATCATGAATTACTACCTGATGCATTTTCCTGATGCCCAACGCTTTGAGTGTTCTCTTCTGCCTCAAGGGTCTATCAATTGCACTTCTTACCTGTTCTATCCTAAGCTTCTTCATCTTTTACCTCAGCTGTTTAATATTTTTAAAACATCCTCTTTTTTTCTCAACCCTCTTAGACCTTCAAAAGTAGCTTTAATAACATTTACATCAGTATTTGATCCGAGGGATTTCGTAAGGATATTTTCAATTCCGGCAAGTTCCAATAGAGGTTTAATTCTTGTATTTGCAATTACACCAGTACCTTTGGATGCCGGTTTCATCAATATCTTACTGGCACTGTATCTTCCGAGTGTTTCATGAGGAATCGTCCCATCAACAATATTTACCTCTATTATATTCTTCCTTGCATCTTCAATGGCTTTTCTTGTAGCATCCATTCTTTCCTTAGCCTTTCCAAGCCCTATTCCGATATGTCCGTTACGGTCTCCTACAACGGCAATAACTCTCAACTTAAAGTTCTTACCGCCCTTTACCGTTTTTGAGACTCTGGAGATGGAAACGATGCTCTCTTCAAGTTCCAATGATGATATATCTATTTTCTTATTCACCATATCCTCCTATTAAAATTCAAGCCCGGCTTTTCTGCAAGACTCGGCGAAGCTTTTTACTCTTCCATGATATTTGTAGCCTGCACGGTCGAAAACAATCTTTTTAATTCCTTTTTCAATTGCTTTTTTTGCAATAGCTTCTCCGACAATTGCACTTACTTCAACTTTGCTTTTGCCCTTTACGCCGTCTCTTAAATCTTTATCATTGGAAGATGCCGAAACTATCGTTTTTCCGCTAATATCATCAATAATTTGACCGTAGATATTATTAAGACTTCTAAAGACAACCAACCTCGGTCTCTCGGGTGTCCCCGTCAAATTACGCCTTATTCTTTGATGCCTTTTTAAACGATTTAAGCGTTTTTCTTTATTTTTATCCATGCTGCACCTCTCTATGCTCCGGTCTTTCCGGCTTTTCTTCTGATATATTCGCCATCATACCTGATGCCCTTACCTTTATACGGTTCAGGAGGGCGAACCTCTCTGATCTTATCGGCATAAAATCCGACTTTTTCTTTATCTATCCCCTGGACTTTTACTATTTCGGCTTTTTGTCCCTCAACTACGAAATTGATACCTTCAGGTTTCTTAATTATTACGGGATGGCTGTATCCGACATTTAACTGAAGATCGGCACCCTGCATGGCAGCTCTGTAACCGACGCCTTCAATCACAAGTTTCCTTTCAAAACCTTTGCTGACACCTATCACCATATTGTTAATCAAAGCCCTTGTAAGACCGAACAATGCTCTAACATCTTTGCTGTTGGTTTCGGTGGATACTTTAACGACTTTACCTTCAATATCTATTTTAATCCTGGGATCAAAGGAATTTGTCAGCGTTCCCTTAGGACCTTTAACGGTAATCGTAGTTCCGTCTTTTTTTATTTCAACCCCATCTGGCAATGTTACCGGTTTTTTTCCTATTCTTGACATGCGACCCTCCTACCAGACGTAGCAGAGAACTTCTCCGCCAACTTTATTCTTTTTAGCATTTCTGTCACTCATAAGACCTTTTGAAGTGGATATGATTGCTATGCCAAGCCCATTAAGTACCCTGGGAATCTCCGTATAACTTTTGTATACCCTTCTTCCCGGTTTGCTTATTCTCTTAACACCTTTAATCACACCTTCTCTGTTTACATATTTCAATTCCACTATGATGCCGTTCTGTTTATTATCCTTCTCGATTTTGTAACCTCTGATAAAACCGTTTTCGAAAAGAATTTTAGCAATGGATTCTTTTACCTTAGACGCCGGTATATATACGGTTTCGTGGCTTGCCTTTTGAGCGTTTACCACACGGATTAACATATCTGCAATTGGATCTATAGTACCACTCATATGTCCTCCTATTACCAGCTGGCCTTTTTTAATCCGGGAATCTTTCCCTCTAAGGCAAGTTCTCTTAAACAAACACGACATAGACCAAAATCATTATAATAGCCTCTCGGTCTTCCGCATCTCTGGCATCTATTATACTTCCTGACCTTAAATTTTGGTTCTCTTTTTGCTTTAGCTATCATTGATTTCTTCGCCATCTATTTCTTCTCCTTTTTAAAAGGCATAAAGAATTCTTTCAGGAAATCTTTTGCTTCCTCATCAGTCTTTGCAGTTGTAACAAATGTAATATCCATACCAAGGACATTTTTAACCTTGTCATATTCAATCTCGGGAAAAACCAACTGCTCTTTTATGCCAATTGAATAATTACCTCTTCCATCAAATGAAGTCGTACTCAACCCTCTGAAGTCCCTAATTCTCGGAACTGCGAAGTTTACAAACCTGTCATAGAATTCATACATCCTGTCTTTTCTTAAGGTAACCTTACAGCCAATCTTTGCTCCTTTTCTCAGCTTGAAGTTTGAAATTGATTTTTTGGCTCTGGTTACCACAGGTGCCTGCCCTGTGACCGTTCTCAAAACATCAACGGCCTCATCAATGATTTTCGGATCCTGTGTTGCTCTTCCCAGACCGATATTAATTACTATTTTTTCCAGTTTGGGAACTTCGTTTATATTTTTATAGCCCTTTTTCTTCATCAATTTGGGGGCTATTTCCTTTTGATAAATTTCGTATAATCTAGCTCTTCCCATATTACTTCTCCAGCATCTCGCCGCAAACTTTACAAATTCTTGCTTTTTTACCGTTTTCAAGAACCATATATCCGACTCTTGTGGGTTCACCGCAGTTTGGGCATATGAGTTTTAAATTTGCTATACTTACGGGAGCTTCTTTCTTAATAAGTCCGCTCTGTTCTTCGGCTTTTCTGGCTTTTTGGTGTCTGACAATCATGTTGACTCCTTCAACTATTGCCCTTCTGCTTGCAGGCAATACGGCCAGTATCTTACCGGATTTTCCTTTGTCTTTTCCTTTTATCACGATTACTTTATCACCCTTTTTCAATTTAAGCTTAGTCATTAGACCACCTCCGGTGCTAGCGATACAATTTTCATAAACCTTTTTTCCCTAAGCTCTCTTGCAACTGGGCCAAAGATACGTGTTCCTTTAGGCTCTTTCTGTGCATCGATTACCACACATGCATTGTCATCAAACCTTACCGAAGAACCGTCTTTTCGATTGTATTCCTTTTTTGTTCTTACTATAACAGCCCTTTGAATACTTCCCTTTTTAATTTGACTCTCAGGTAAGACTTCCTGTACGGCAATAACAACTATATCGCCTACATAGGCATATTTTCTTCTTGTTCCGCCGAGTATCTTTATACACTTGGCTTTTTTTATGCCCGAATTATCTGTGACGTTAAGTCTAGTCTCCTCCATAATCATATGCGACCTCTACTCTTTACCTTTTTCAATGACCTTTAATAAACGCCATCTCTTTGTTTTACTTAACGGTCTGGTCTCTTCCACCAAAACCTTATCTCCGATACGAGTAGTGTTTCCGGGATCATCCACCACCAGCTTTTTATGTTTTGTTACTATTTTTCCATAAAGAGGATGGGGAATTCTTCTCGATATATCTATAACAACAGTATCTTTCATCCTGTTGCTTATTACTACTCCTATTCTTCTTTTACGATGTCCTCTTGCATTCATACTGTCTCCTATTATTTACCTTCGGATAGTTTTGCTAAACCCAAATTATTCTCATTTAGAATTGTTTCAATTCTTGCAATTTCTCTTTTAACCTGTTTAATCCTTGAGGGATTAAGAAGGTTACCGGTGACTTTCTGAAATCTCAGGTTTAATAACTCTTCCTTATATTGGTGAAGTTTTAATTCAACTTCCGCTATTGTCATTTCACGATAATTTTCCCTTTTCATACTCAGCCTACCTTTTCTCGTCTGACAAGTTTAACCTTTATCGGAAGCTTTGAACCAGCGATTCTAAACGCTCTTTGCACTTTTTCTTCCGGTGCTCCCGCTACTTCAAACATAATCCTTCCCTTTTTAACCACAGCAACCCAGTATTCAGGAGCTCCTTTTCCTTTTCCCATACGTGTTTCAGCGGGTTTCTTGGTAAATGGTTTATCAGGGAAAATCCTAATCCACACTTTACCGTCTTTTCCTATAGCCCTGTTTATTGCGACCCTGCACGCTTCTATTTGTCTGGAATTTATCCATGCAGTTTCCATGGCTTTCATTCCATAGTCGCCAAAGTCCACATTCAAGGCTCCCTTTGAATATCCTTTTCTTCTACCGCGCTGCTGTTTTCTGTACTTAACTCTACTTGGCATTAACATAAGCAATCACCTATTTTACACTTTTCTTAAAAACCTGTTCTCTGTCAACTATATCGCCTTTATAGATCCATACTTTGATACCGATTGTTCCGCTCATGGTAAATGCCGTGAATGTGGCGTAATCGATGTCAGCTTTTAATGTATGCAATGGCACTCTGCCTTCCCTGTACCACTCCGTTCTGGCTATTTCGGCACCACCGATTCTTCCGGCACACATAACCTTGATTCCCTGGGCTCCCATTTTTAAAGCGCCTTGAATAGCTCTTTTCATAGCTCTTCTGTAGGAAACCCTGGACTCCAACTGTCTTGCAATATTTTTTGCTACAAGTACAGCATCCGTTTCAGGATATTTAATCTCTTCAATTGTTATGTGCAGATCGGTATCTTTCAGGATCGATCGTAATTCTTCTCTGAGTTTGTCAACCTCGGAACCTTTCTTTCCAATTACGACACCCGGCCTGCTCGTCCTTAGTATGATATTAATTTTGTTTTTTGTTCTTTCTATTTCTATCGTTGAAATAGAGGCATCTTTTAACCTCTTTTCAAGATACTTTCTGAGCATTATGTCTTCGCTCAGATATTTATCATATTGGTTTCTTTTCGTAAACCAACGTGAGTACCAGTTTTTTGTTATTCCAACTCTAAATCCAATCGGATTAGTCTTTTGTCCCAAAAGATAACCTCCTTCTATATTTCTTCAACCGTGACTTTTATATGCCCCAATCTTCTTCTTATAATTGATGCTCTGCCCTGAGCTCCGGGACGCAATCTCTTTAACATGGGACCTTGTTCCACAATCAGCTCTTTTACAACAACATTTTTAGGATCCGCCTGATGCCCGTCTCCCTCATTTGTTAAATTACTAACGGCGGATTCTATTGTTTTTCTTATTGGTTCAGAGCCACTATTATTCATAAATTTCAGTGTGTTAATCGCCGTAAAAGCATCTAACCCTCTAACCATTGCGGCAATTCTTTTGCCTTTTTTGGCAGAGATTTTAACATTTTTGCTTACAGCTTTGGCAACTCTTTTATCATCACTCATAGCTAATACCTCTATTTAACCTTGGCCGTTTTTTCTTTAGATCCGGCATGGTGTCTGAATGTTCTGGTAGGCGAAAATTCACCGAGCTTATGACCCACCATATTTTCCGTTATAAAAACGGGTATGAATTTATTGCCGTTATGAACGGCAATCGTGTGTCCTACCATTTCAGGGACAACCATTGATCTTCTGGACCAGGTTTTTATGACTACCTTTTTATTCTGTTCGTTCAGCTTATCTATCTTTTTCATCAACTTAGGGTCAACATAGGGCCCTTTCTTTAATGACCTAGCCAATTTCTACCTCCTGCTCTTCCTGCGAGAAATGATATACTTATCAGAAGATTTTTTCTTCTTTCTCGTTTTATATCCCTTTGCCGGTATTCCGTTAGGTGAACAAGGATGTCTTCCGCCTGATGATTTTCCTTCTCCGCCACCCATGGGGTGATCTACCGGATTCATAGCAACACCTCTGACTCTCGGTCTTCTACCCATCCACCTGCTTCTTCCGGCTTTTCCGAGAGATATGTTTGCATAATCACTGTTGGACACTTTACCGATGGTAGCCACACAATCCAACCTAACCAAACGCACTTCGCCTGACGGTAATTTAATGTGAGCATACCCATTTTCTTTTGCAAGAATTTGAGCTGACAAACCTGCCGATCTAACCAGTTGACCGCCTTTTCCCGGGACCAATTCAATATTATGAACCTCTTTTCCTGCCGGAATTTCACTCAACGGCAGAGCATTACCAACTTTAATGGGTGCATCTTTCCCGCTCATAATTCTATCACCCACCATAAGTCCTTCGGGGGCAATGATATACCTTTTTTCACCGTCCACATAATTTATGAGAGCAATGTTTGCATTTCTATTGGGATCGTATTCCAATGAAGCTACCTTCCCCTCGATTCCAAATTTATTCCTCTTGAAATCGATTATACGGATAAATCTTTTTGCTCCGCCGCCTCTATGCTTTGCGGTGACTCTTCCCATATTATTTCTTCCACCAGATCTTTTCTTGGGAATAATGAGAGATTTTTCAGGTCTCTTTTTAGTCAGATTACTGTAATCAAGACTTGTAAAAAATCTTCTGCCTGGTGTCGTGGGTTTATAAGTCTTAATAGCCATTTTCTACTCCTTTAGACTTCAAAAGCATCTATTTTTTCACCCTGCTTTATTTTGCAGCAGGCTTTCTTTATGTCCGGCCTTTTTCCTATTGAACGACCCAACTTTTTAATCTTACCTTTATTCCACGAAACGGCAACTTCAAGGACATGAACTTTAAACAGTTCTTCCACGGCTTTCTTAATCTCTATTTTGTTGCTGTCTCTGGAAACTTCGAAATAATATCGATTTTCACTTTCCTTTTTTAAAAGACTCTTCTCTGTGAGGATAGGTCTTATTATTATGTCTCTTGCGTCTTTCACTTTACATATACCTCCTCAAGTTTTTTCAAAGCCTTTTCAGTAAACACTACAAAGTCGCTATAATGCACATCATAAGTGTTTATATTCTGAACCGGATTAACCTTTACACCCGGGACATTCCTTAAACTCAAAAAAAGATTTTTATTGCTGTCTTCCGTGTAAATTACAACTTTCTTTTGATCTTTAACAATTTTATTAAGAATATCCAGAGCTGTTTTTGTTTTAATTTCACCCAAACTCAAGTCATCAACGGCAACAATATTATTTTCATTTACTTTTGCGGTAAGCGAGGAAAACAAAGCTAACCTTTTAACCTGTTTGGGTAATGTTATCGTATAATCTCTGGGTTTTGGAGGAAATGCCATTCCACCTCTTTTCCATACGGGGGAGGTATTGGAGCCCGCTCTGGCTCTTCCCGTTCCTTTTTGCCTCCAGGGTTTTTTTCCGCCGCCAGAGACTTCCGATCTCGTTTTTCCTTTGTGAGTACCTTGTCTCTGATTGGCAAGATAGGATTTTATTGCCTCGTATATTACATGAGTATTGATTTCTGTTCCGAAAATAAAATCGGAAACATCAACCTTTCCTATCTTTTCCCCGTTTTTGTTTAATAACGCTATCTCTTTCATCTTATCCTCTACTGTTGCTTATATGAATCTTTAATGATTACATATCCGTTTCTTGCACCGGGGACAGCCCCTTTAACAAGAATAAGGTTGTTTTCTTCATCAACCTCTACTACTTTCAAATTAATTGATGAGCATACTTTTCCGCCCATTCTTCCGGCCATTTTCAAGCCTTTAATTACCCTTCCCGGAGAACTTCCCGCGCCTATGGAACCGGCCCTTCTGTGAGAAGTGTGACCGTGAGATGCGGGGCCTCCGCGAAAATTGTGACGTTTCATCAAACTTGCAAAACCTTTACCCTTAGTTACGCCTTGTATATCAACACTGTCACCGGGTTTGAATATTGTGACGGGAATGGGTTCTCCTTCTTTAATATCCGCATCAAAATCTCTAATCTCTCTGATTACCTTAGGGGCATTTCCGTTCTGGGCATATTTTTTCAAATGCCCTGCAATGGGATTATTAACTTTTTTTCTAATCCCGTAAGCAACCTGCATTGCAACATACCCGTCCTTTTCCTCCGTTCTTTTCTGAACGGCAAAGCAAGGGCCTGCTTTAATTACGGTCACAGGGATAACTTTTCCGCTTTCATCGAAAATTCTTGTCATCCCGATCTTTTGTCCAACTAACCCTTTCATACTATCTCCTGTTGTGTATCATTATCCCAATTTAATTTCGACATCCACTCCGGCAGGAAGATTCATTCTCTGTAACGAATCCGCAACCTGATTGGTTTCATCGACGATATCAATTAACCTTTTGTGGATTTTCAGCTCAAACTGCTCCCTCGATTTCTTATCTATATGGGGAGATCTGAGAACAGTGTAAACCGTTCTTTCCGTCGGTAAAGGTATGGGTCCGCTTACCTTACCGCCTACTCTTTTTACTGCCATTATTATATCTCTGGCAGATTGATCGATTATCATTGGATCATACGCTTTTAATCTAATCCTAATTTTTTGTATGCCAGCCACTAATTGTCCTCCTGTATTACTCAATAATCTCGGTTATGATACCGGCACCGACTGTTCTTCCGCCTTCTCTGATTGCAAATCTCAAATCCTTCTCCATTGCTATCGGCGTTATCAACTCTACTTCTAACTCTACGTCGTCTCCCGGCATTACCATTTCTCTTCCTTCAGGAAGCTTTACCGATCCCGTTACATCCGTCGTTCTAAAATAAAACTGCGGTCTGTATCCATTGAAAAATGCACTGTGCCTGCCACCCT
>WFRF01000214.1 GCA_015486655.1 Caldifarciminota bacterium
GCAAAATCTTTTATTGAAAATAGTTTCGGGAAAGAATACGTTCAAAAAGGGGAGATTAAAAGGAAGGGTAAAAAATTTGCCCAGGAAGCGCACGAAGCGATAAGACCTACCAATGTAGATTTAACGCCGGATAGAATCAAAGGATTTCTGACAAAGGATCAACTGAAGCTTTATAACTTGATTTTTAACCGTTTTATAGCCAGTCAAATGGCTCCGGCAATATATGATGAAACCAAAATCGAACTTGACGACGATAAATACACGTTAAAGGGCAAAACCGCCGTAATGATATTTGACGGTTTTACAAAAATTTACCCTGTGGATTTTAAGGAAGAAGGACAAATCCCCACGCTTAAAAAGGGTGATTCCATTAATCCGAAGAGCGTGGAAACAGCACAACATTTCACACAACCCCCGGCAAGATACACAGAGGGGACTCTGGTCAAGGAACTTGAGGCAAAGGGGATAGGACGGCCAAGCACATATGCGTCCATTATTTCCCGATTACTTAACAGAAAATACGTCGTGGAGAAGGGGAAAAAGCTATTCCCTACGGAGTTGGGAGAGCTTGTAAAGAAAATACTGATAAAACTATTCCCCGATATATTCCATGTTAAGTTTACATCTGAGATGGAGATGGAATTAGACGAAATTGAGAAAGGAAAGAAAAAATACATAGAGCTTATGAATGAGTTTTACGGTAAATTGAGCGAGAGAATTAAGAATGTAGATGAGAATAGGGGCGCAATAAAAAGTGATATTGAAGAGAAAACCGATAAAAAATGCCCGAAATGCGGTGCTCCCCTTGTTATAAAGTGGGGACGGTACGGTAAGTTTCTTGCATGCAGCAACTATCCCAAATGTAAATACACGGAACCTCTTGAGAAAAAGGAGCCGAAAGAGAAGAAACCCGTAGGAAGGGATTGCCCGAAATGCGGTGCTCCCCTTGTTTATGTACACGGTAAATATGGGGATTTTATAGCATGCAGCAACTATCCCAAATGTAAATATACGGAATCGATTTCAACGGGAATTAAATGTCCCGAGAAGGATTGCGACGGTGAGATAGTTCAAAAGAGAAGCAAGAGGGGAAGAATTTTTTACGGGTGCAGCAATTATCCAAAATGTAAATTTTCCACATGGTATAAGCCCATAGCCAAAAAGTGTCCGAAATGCGGGAATTACTATATGGAGGAACATAAAAATAAGGACGGTTCCCTGACACTTGTATGCCCGAAATGTGGATATTCGGAAAATGAATGAGATTTCTGTTGTCGGCGGGGGGTTAGCAGGTTCGGAAGCCGCATATCAGCTTGCAAAGAGGGGATACAGAGTCAAGTTATACGAACAACGTCCCGAAAAAATGACAGAAGCACATGAAACAGGTCTTTTCGGAGAGTTGGTTTGCAGTAATTCGTTAAAATCAATGGAAATAAACAATGCTCACGGCTTGATAAAGTACGAACTTTATCAGTATGGTTCCTTAATTATCAAAGAAGCTTATGAGAGCAGACTTAAGGGTGGAAAGGCACTTGTGGTGGATCGTTCGGCATTTGCAAAAAAGATAACCGAAGAATTGGAGAAAAACAGTAATATAGAAATTATCAGGGAGGAAGTGATTAATATTGACAGGGGAAAACCGACCATTATTGCTACAGGCCCTCTTTCGGGGAAATTTTTATCGAACAATTTTAAAGACGTAATAGGGAATAACAATATGTATTTCTACGATGCGATTTCCCCGGTAATAATCGCCGAATCCATTGATTTTAATAAAGCTTTTTGGGGTTCGAGATACATTGAAAATGACGATGCTTATCTGAATATCCCCCTGAACAGAAAGGAGTACTATAATCTTGTTGAGATGATAAAAAATGCAAAGAAAGCCCATGTGCATGATTTCGACAAGGAACTTTTCTTTGAGGGGTGTTTACCCGTTGAGGAGATTGCCAGAAGGGGAGATAACACGCTGAGATTCGGTTTAATGAAACCTGTCGGAATGGATTATCCCGACGGATTTGAAAAACCGTATGCGATAATACAGCTGAGACGAGAGGATGAAGAGGGGAAGCTTCTGAATATTGTCGGATTTCAGACACGAATGACGTATGCGGAACAGAAAAGAATAATAAGGAGCATTCCGGCGCTGAAAAATGCCGAAATAGCAAGGTACGGTTCCATGCACCGAAATGCATACATCATTGCAAAAGAGGTTTTGAACTACAATTTGTCCCTCAAAAAGAATCCGGATATATTTTTTGCCGGGCAGATAACGGGAGTAGAGGGATATATCGAATCCACAATGAGCGGGTTTATAGCGGCTGTTCAGATGGACAGGCACATTAGAAGAGAAGCTCCTCTTGAATTTTCAAAAAATACACCTTCAGGAGCGTTATTGCATTATCTGTTTTTTAATGTTGCGAAGAATGTTCAGCCAATGAATATAAATTTCGGTTTATTCTCACCTATAGAGGAGAAACTGAGAAAAAAAGAAAAAAGGGAGAAAATGGTTGAAAGGGCTAAACGATGGATAGAGATTCAGAAAGAGGAAATCTTGAGAGATATGTAAATGATTTCCTTAAACATTTGGAAAATGTAAAAAGATTTTCCGATAAAACGATAGTTTCATACAGAAATGATTTGAATCAGTTCTTTTCTTATATCAAAGAGAGAGAAGGGATTGTAAATGTAGAAGGAATATCGAGAATAAATATAAGGGAATTTATATCTTCGCTTATGAAATACGGTTTTGACAGAAGTTCGGCAAACAGAAAACTGTCTGCCATAAAATCATTTTTTTCTTACCTCACGGAATCTAAAATTGTCGAAAAAAACCCTGTCATTCTTATAAAAGCCCCGAAAACGGACAAAAAACTTCCCAACTATCTTACGGTAGATGAGGTTAACAGGCTTATGGAATTGCCGAATTTGGATAAATGGACAGGCCTGAGGGATCGTGCTATTCTCGAGTTGCTCTATTCAACAGGTATGAGGGCTTCGGAACTTATAAATCTCAATGTTGACCAAATCGATTTTGAAAACGAAACGGTTAAATTATTCGGAAAGGGGAAGAAAGAGAGGATTGTCCCTTTTAATCAAAATGCCAAACGCTCACTTATGAATTA
>WFRF01000215.1 GCA_015486655.1 Caldifarciminota bacterium
CCGGTTAAAATAGAATTCGGCGATAAGCTTTTCGAAGGAATTGATGAGTTTCATAAAAATCATCCGGGAAAACTGTTAATAATAACAGGCAAAAAAGCTCAATTTAAAAACGGAAACTATTTGAAAGTTGAGAATGCACTGAATAAGCTTGGTATATCTTTTGAGACATGGGCAAAAATAACTCCGAACCCCACATATAAGGAAATTGATGAGGCTCTGAAAATTGAGGATAAGTTCGCCGGGATTGTTGCCCTGGGCGGTGGCAGTGTAATTGATGCATCAAAATGTATGGGAGCTGTTATAAAGAACAAGAGACCCATTAGAGAACTTCTCACTTCGGGAAATTTCGACAACATACCTATTCTTGCAATCCCCACAACGGCGGGAACGGGTAGTTCCGTAACACAATTTACTGTAATCATGGACAGAGAGGAGAAGGATAAGAGAGGTTACTCTCACGGAACATTTTTCCCTGAAATCGCAATCGCGGATCCCTCTTTTACCGCATCGATGCCTCAATCTTTGACCGTTAACACCGGTCTTGATGCACTTACACATTTGATAGAGGCTTATCTTTCAAGAAAGGCAAACCCCCTGTCGGATATTTTGGCTCTTGAGGGTATAAGATTGATTAAAGATAATATAATAGAGGCTTACAATAAGCCGGAGAATCTTGAAGCCCGTTCAAATATGCTGTATGCGGCTTTGCTCGGAGGAATAACAATTTCTCAGGCGGGGACAATACTTTTACACGCCATGGGTTATCCCCTCACCGTATATTTTGACATTCCTCACGGACTTGCCAATGCAATATTGCTGGAAAATTTCCTTATGATTACCCGTGAAAAAGGCATTGCCAAAGCAGAATCACTGTTTAATGTTTTAAATATGGAAGAGTTGTCAGAACTGCTGGATAAACTCAGTGTTAAGAGAGATATGAAATCTTACGGGATAAGTGAGGAAATGCTCGACAAATTTACGGATAATGTTATGGATAAAAGAAATTTACCCATAACACCTTTTGATGTGACGAAGGAAATTGTGAGACATATGTACGGAAGAAACCTATGAAGAAAATTAAATTGGTAGCAATTGATCTTGACGGGACGCTTCTGCCCAGTGAAAATAATATGAACATTTCAAAAAGAAATATTGAAATGCTTGAAGAGGCAATTTCACGCGGCATCCATATTGCAATTGTCACGGGGCGCAACTACCTCTCTGCAAGAAATGTCCTTGCCAACACAAATTCCCCTGTTTTAAAGAAACTTCCTCTAAGTCTCCAGAATGGTTCATTGCTCGTTGAAGGGAGCACAAACAAAATTTTGAAGGCTTACGACCTTGACCAAAATATAGCTCGCTCAGTCATCAAAGATATGAAAGAGATGAAACTCGATGTAATGGTTCATGACAGCATAAAAAGCGGTGTTAGTATATTTGTTGAGGATAGGCCGCTTAACAGAGCAATTGAAATTTACCTGAAAAATAGGATTGAAATAATCAAGCATGATAAAACTGTTGTAAGGGTAAAAGATCTTTTTGAAACATTGCAATTTAACCCCATTCAGCTTGCGACCATTGACACCGAAGACAAAATAGATTCCATTATGCGCCTTGTAAACAAAAAATACGAGGAGATTGTTAAAACGGTTAAGACCGTTTCATACCTTGATAACGGCGGATGGTGGTGGTTCGAAGTTTTTAATAAAAAATGTTCAAAAAGTCGCGGATTGAGTGATATATGCTCCATATATAATATTCCATTGGAAAATTCCGCATATATAGGGGATAATTATAACGATGTGGAAGCAATGAAGGTTGCCGGATACAGCATAGCAGTGAACAATGCTCCCGGTGATATAAAACGAATGTGTGACCTTGTAGTTTCCAGCAACAATGAGGACGGTGTTGCCCAAGCACTCGAGATAATACTGGAGAGAAATTCATGAAAATTGCAGTAATTTCTGATACACACGATAACCTGAAAAAGGTGGAACAATTTGTAAATGAGATTCGCGATGAGACCCCTGATTATATTATACATCTCGGTGATATTGTATCTCCTTTTGTAATCCCGTACCTTTCGGAATTGTCAATTCCCGGGATTATCGTAAAGGGAAATAATGACGGTGACACTGATTTTCTCGGGGAATTGTGTTATAAAGCCGGATTTAAATTTGTTATTCCTCCATATAAATTTACTCTGGACAGTAAAAACTTTTTAATCACTCACAGGCCTCTTGAAAAAGGAAAATACAAATTAGACGGTATTGACTACTATTTATACGGACATACACATTATGCAAAAATAGAAAAAACAGGTAAAACGCTTACCGTAAATCCGGGTACCATTAGCGGTTATGTATCCGGCAAATCGACTTTTGTATTTTTGGATACGGCTCTTGACAAAGTCGAATTGCGGAATTTATGAATTTTTTACTCAAAACCGATTATTCTCCCGCCGGTGACCAGAAAAAAGCCATAAAAGAACTTACTGCATGGGTTGACGGAGGGGTAAAACATTCAACACTGCTCGGAGTAACCGGTTCCGGTAAAACATTTACAATGGCGAATATTATCAATAAAGTAAGGAGACCGACAATTGTCGTATCTCCGAATAAAACGCTTGCCGCACAACTTTACGGTGAATTTAAGACCCTATTTCCCGAAAATGCCGTGGAATATTTCATAAGTTATTATGATTACTATCAACCGGAAGCGTATATACCTCAATCTGACACATACATAGAAAAAGACGCATCCATAAATGAAGAAATCGACAGATTGAGATTGAAGGCAATGGTAAGTCTCTTAACAAGAAGGGATGTTATTGTCGTAGCAAGTGTCTCCTGCATATACGGACTGGGAAATCCAATCGATTTTACCGAAAGGATATTTAATTTATCCGTGGGAGATGAGATAAACCAGAGGTTTCTTGCCGGGTATCTGATTGATATTTACTATACAAGGAATGATTTTGAATTTAAGAGAGGGACATTCAGAGTCAGAGGCGATGTCATTGATATCTTTCCCGCCTATGAGAGAAATGCTTACAGAATCGAATTTTTCGGGGATGAAATTGAAAAAATCTCCGTAATAGATCCTCTCACCGGAGAAACATTGCAAAACATAAATTCCGTGGGGCTGTATCCCGCGAAACAGTTTGTAACCACACATGAGCGAGTTCTCAGTGTCATTCCCCTGATAGAAAAAGAATTGGAAGAAAGAGTAAAGTTTTTTCTTGATAACGATATGCCTCTTGAAGCGGAACGCATTCGTTCAAGAACGCGATATGATATAGCTATGCTCAAAGAAGTAGGGTACTGTAGCGGGATTGAAAACTATTCAAGGTATTTATCGGGAAGGAAAGAGGGGGAAAGGCCCTATACGATTTTGGATTATTTCCCCGAAGATTACATCATGTTCATAGATGAATCACATATTACCATTCCTCAGATTAGAGGCATGTTCAACGGAGATTATTCGAGAAAAAAAACATTGGTTGATTTTGGTTTTCGGCTGCCTTCTTGTCTTGACAACAGGCCGCTCAAATTTGAAGAGTTTGAAGCTATTACTAACCAGGTAATCTATGTGTCTGCAACGCCAAGAGAGTATGAACTGAATAAATCCGGAAAACATGTTGCCGAACAGATTATAAGGCCCACGGGACTTGTGGATCCCATTGTTGAGGTCAGAAGCAAAAAGGGCATGATTGAAGATGTTTTACATGAGATTAATTTGAGAACTCAACACAAAGAGAGAATTTTAATAACCACACTAACGAAAAAGATGGCGGAAGACCTTACCGATTTTTTACTGGAAAACGGTGTAAAAGCGCGATATTTACATTCATCGATACAATCCATGCAACGCGTTGAAATAATAAGGGATTTACGGCTCGGCGAGTTTGATGTTCTTGTGGGAATCAACTTGCTTAGAGAAGGACTTGATTTGCCGGAAGTCAGTCTTGTGATAATACTGGATGCCGATAAAACCGGTTTTTTGCGTTCCGAGAGAACATTGATACAAATTATCGGGAGAACGGCCCGCCATAAAGCAGGCAAGGTAATAATGTATGCCGACGAAATGTCCCCGGACATGGAGAACGCAATAAGAGAGACAGAGAGAAGGAGAGCTTTGCAACTTGATTTTAATGATAAACATGGTATAGTTCCCGAAAGTATTGTTAAATCCGTTGATGAGATTATGATGATAACACAAGTTGCAGGAATAAATGTTCAGGAAAATCAAGAGATATACGGGAATAAAAATCCCGAAAAGATGAGTAAAATAGAGAAAATAGAGTATTTGAGAGATCTGAAAAAGAAGATGGATAAAGCCGTTGAGGAGTTGAACTTCGAACTTGCGGCTAAACTAAGGGATAGAATTTTTGAAATTAGAAAGGAGATGATTAAAAATGAGATATAAGATGACCGATGAGGATAAATTTCTTATAGAATCAGCTCTTGAAGAAGATATAAAAACCGGTGATATAACCTCGGAATTGACTATCACCGATGATTCCGTAATGGTCGGAGAATTTCTTGCTAAGGATGACGGGATAGTTTGCGGGATTGATATAGCTGCCTATATTTTCAAAAAGCTCGATCCCGAATCTGAATTTTCCTTTAAAAAAGAGGATGGGAAGGCCATAAAAAAGGGGGAGGTATTTGCCCGCGTCACAGGGAGAATTAAGGCATTGCTTGCAGGAGAACGAACGGCACTGAATTTTATGCAAAGAATGGGGGGGATTGCCACAACAACGAGTCATTATATAAAGGTTATTGGAAAGGAAAATTGTAAACTGCTCGATACGAGAAAGACAACTCCGCTTCTCAGACGATTTGAAAAATATGCCGTGAAATGCGGAGGCGGATACAATCATAGAATGGGGCTTTACGATATGGTTCTGATAAAGGATAATCACATAGCCGCAAACGGAGGGATTAAAGAAACCCTCGACAAATTGTACAAGCATAGTGTAAATGTTCCCGTCGAGGTGGAGGTAAAAAATCTTGAAGAACTGAAAATTGCTCTCGGATATCCCATTGATAGAATCTTAGTGGATAATTTTACAATCGACAAGTTGAGGGAAGCCGTATCAGTTGCCGCCGGGAAAATTCCTCTTGAAGCTTCAGGGGGTATAGATATTGTTTCCATTAAAGAGGTATGCAAAACAGGTGTGGATTACGTTTCAAGCGGTGCTCTGACCCACTCCTATAAATCATTGGATATAAGCTTTAATATACATGAAAAGTAAGATTATTTTAATTTTGTTTGCTTTCACTCTTGTGACTGGTTGCGGGAAAAAATTAGGTCCCGTTAGTCCGGATATATGGCCGCCGTATGTTGTCCAAACGAGTGCATATAAGGGACATATTAATCTGAGATTCAATGAACCAATCATCACGGATAAAGCATCAATAACCTTATTGGGAAAAAACGGTGACACTATTCCCGTTCTTGATACCGTCACAAACTTGCAGGATTATTCTATTTCGCTGTTTTTTGATAATACTAAAACGGATGATTCTCTTTATGTCATGGTAAAAGGCATAACGGACAGCTCATTAAATAAAATGAAGCAGTTTAACAGAGTTTTCGGCAAAAGCATTAAAAAAGATTCTCTCTTTGTAAGTAAACTTGCCCTTAAGAGGTTGCGACATAAGAAATATGTTTTTGAACTGGATTTCAATATGCCCGTGAAAAAGAAAAAGCTGTCTATAATTGCTTACCCTCAACTTATTAAAGATTCTAATATAACTTTTGAAAATCTCCACAGAATCTCATTTGTGGTATCCGATACTCCGGATTTTGTTTTAGTCCCTGATAATATTTACTCAATTTCAGGTGAAAATATGCAATACCCTTATCTTAAAGTATATAAAAGAAAAACATTTATTAAAACGAAATTAAAACTCACCATTAAATCGGCAAAAGACAGCAGTAAAAACTATATAGTTTTTTTAGCATCCCATTCGATAGACATTTTTCCCATGGGAAAGTCCGCAATGCCGGATTCGATACTTTCTGATACATGCACTTTATTTGCCGTTTCCAAAGACAATGGCGAGACTCGTTGGGAAAAAATGAGTATTAAAGGGGATTCTGTCGTTATTTTTGACAAAATGACCAATGACGACACGAACTCTCTTTGGCGTAATATTATTGACAAGCTTCTAAAATAGCGATAACATTTAAGTATGTATGAAAGAATAAATAATATCATCATAGAAGGGGACTACAAAAAGGCAATAAAATTAATTAAACAATCTCTTGATAAATCTCCGGGTTTACATAATAAAATTTATTTGATTAATGCCATTATATATTGTTATTTACGTCTTTACGAAATTGAAGAGGCTGCCGTTTATGCTGAAAAACTTATACAACTGGAAAAAGAAACGAAAGATATTTCCGACAAAGCCAGTATTTTTCACATGTATGGCGTTACAAGATTTAAATCCGGGGATATGATAAGAGCATATGCCAGCCTTAGAAAAGCTTTACAGTATGCACGACAGGCAAAAAATCAAAGAATTGAGGTAAAGATTCTTGATTCGTTGGGGAGATACTATGAAGATGACGGGGAAGTTGTAAACTCCATCTATTTTTATAAGATGAGCGAGAGACAAAAGATACTTTTAAAAGACAATCTAGGCCTTGCTATTACTTACGGCAATCTCGGGAGAATTTATTATCAGGCTGGGGATATGTACAAAGCCAAAGAGTATTTTCAGTTAAATTACAGCATTTCAAAAACCCTCGGCGATTACTACGGACAGGCAATTATGCTGAATTTTATGGGGGACGTTTACAGATCCCTCGGTCTTTTTATAAAAGCGGATAAACTCTATAAAGAATCCTTAAAAATAGCCGAAATGATGAAATACAAACTTAGCGGGGCATTCTCCATGTTGGGGTTGGGGCATGTTGCTTTGGATAAAGGGGAAATTGAAGAAGCATTGGATTACAGTGAAAAAGCCAGGAAGATCTTTAAGGAATTCGACAAATATGACGGGAAAATACACGCATTACTCTTGCTTTCGGAAATTTATATACGTAAGAAGGATTTGGATAAAGCGGAAGAATATATAGCGAGAGCAAACGCTCTTTCGGATAAAGCACGGGTGAATTTTGAGATGTCTCAGTCGCTTTTTCACTCAGCAAAACTCTACTTTAAAGAAAATAAATTTGATTTCGGACTGAAAGAGGTGGAGAAATATTTCCAGATTATGTTAAAATTATCCAGGAATGAAGTTACGATTTATAGGAACATTATAATGTTACTCAGAGAGATAACGGATGCTGACGACGTTATTTTATTGCTAAAGAGGGATAGAGCGCTTGAGATGATAAAGATAAATCCGGGAGTACGAAACTTCTTTAAGGTCACAAGGGAGATTATTTCTTCCTGGGAAGAACTTAACGACAGGGTGAAAAATGCGGGGGAATATACGCTTTCAAGAGACATGGTTAACTGGCTGACGGAAAACAACATTGTAACATCCAAATATGTGATTGCCGCAAGATTGAATAGAGAAGGAGAAACCATCGGTTTTATAGTTGCCAATAACGAACACTCGTTCAAACGTAACGGAGAGGAGCTGATAAACATATTAAATGCGTTTTCCGATAAGATATCCGATGTGATTTGGACATTGCTTTCAATTGAGCTGTCCAAATTCGATGCTCTCACCAGACTGAAGAACCGTGAAACTCTTTTCAGGGATATAAAAGATGAGATTTACAAAGCGGTAGTCTTTAATAAGATATTTGCGCTCTTTATGATAGATATTGATGATTTTAAGGATATAAATGACAATTACGGACACCAGTTGGGCGATTTTGCACTGGTAAATATTGCAAATTTGCTTAGAAGAGAAGTTAGAGAAATAGATTCCATATACAGATACGGAGGGGATGAATTTCTGATACTAATAAGTGATATTTCGGAAAAAAATGCCATAAATTTTGTGGAGAGGTTCTTAAACAGGATTAGAAAGCAGAACATAGTTTATAAACTATCCGGATTGAAGATAACCGTTTCAGTGGGGGGATATATATTTAACGGGAGTAAGTTTACGGGAAACCCCGATAATGTTGATCCGAAAGTAATTATCAAAAATGCCGATAAAGCGCTTTACAAAGCAAAGTATGCGGGAAAAGACCGATATAAAATTTATGATGAAGAATAATCAATACGATGTTATTATTGTGGGTGCCGGACCGGCGGGACTCTTTGCCGCTTACGAATTATCCAAATTTAACAAACATATACTCATCATAGAAAAGGGGAAAAATATTGCACAGAGAAAATGTCCCATTCTTGAAGGAGAGGTAAAAGAGTGCATTGATTGTAAACCGTGCGGTATTATGAGCGGCATTGGCGGAGCAGGCTTGTTTTCGGACGGTAAGCTAAATTTTATACATAAATTGGGGAAAACAGACTTAACCGAATTTATGAGCGAAGATAATGCCGTTGATTTGATTAACTACACTGAGGATATTTTTAACTATTTTGGAATGGACGGAAAGGTATATCCCAGCAACATGAAAAAAGCTGAGGAAATAAGGGGAAAGGCTCGTAGAAACGGTGTGGATCTCCTTTTAATAAGACAGAAACATCTCGGTTCCGATAAGCTGCCCGGTTATATTGCGGGTATAGTTAAATATCTCACAGAGCATAATGTAGAATTTATAACGGGGGAAGCCGCAAAGGATTTTATTGTCGTGGATAATGTTGTAAAAGGCATAATAACGGAATCGGGGAATATATATTCCGATTATGTTATAGCCGCACCCGGCAGAATCGGGGCTGATTGGTTGGCAAAAATCATCCGGAAATTTAAGATATTAACAAAACAGAGGGGAATTGAAGTCGGTGTAAGGGTTGAAGTCCCCTCTGTGGTGACGAACCCCATTACGGATGTTATATATGATCCGACATTTTTTATTTACACGGAAACATACGACGATCAGATAAGGACTTTTTGTACAAACAGAAATGGTTTTGTTGCAAGGGAGAACTATGCCGATTTTGCCTGTGTAAACGGTTATGCAAATAAAGGAGATAAGTCTGAGAACACCAATTTTGCTTTCATATCAAAAGTCGTATTGACACATCCCGTTACGGACACCTATGCTTACGGACTATCAATCGGCAGATTATCCTCCACAATAGGAGGGCAAAAACCAATCATTCAGCGTTTTACCGATTTGAAAAGAGGACGCAGAAGCACATGGGAGAGAATCGATAAGAGTTATATAAAGCCAACGTTTCTCGATGTAACCCCTGGGGATATATCAATGGCATTGCCTCATAGAGTCGTGATGAATGTTATAGAAGGGCTACAAAAACTGGATAAAATAATGCCAGGAACAGCTTCAAATGAAACGCTTTTGTATGCACCCGAAATCAAGTTTTTTAGTGTTCAGGTAGAAACTAATAACAATTTGGAAACTTCCATAAGAAATTTCTTTGTGGCCGGTGACGGAGCGGGAGTTTCAGGAAATATTGTTGGTGCGGCAGCTACGGGGATACATGCCGCTCGAGGCATAATCGAGAGGGAATCATGAGAGTATTTGTACCCCAAAAACACGGGTTACACTCCCCTAAATTTGAGTATAGCAACAGTAAATTAAGAAAATACAGAGAATCTCCGGAAAGAATAGATAAAATAGTAAAAAGGCTTTCACTTAATCACCGTTTTATGATTTCCGAGATAGAAGGAAAGGAGTCATTATCAAAGAACGGTGTTCATTTTGATAAAATGATTGAAATATTTGAGAAGATAAAAGTTAATGACTATTTGATACCCGATACATTTAACATTAAGAGATTGGAAAGAGAGCCCAATGAATGCGACGCTAAATTGGGTATGTACCTGTTTGATACTGCTACGCCCTTCGGTCCGAATACCGCTGATGTTTTGAGGAATTCTTTTATGACCGTAAAGGAGGCCGTAAAATATATAAAAAAAACAAGAGAAAATGTCTATGTGGCACTGCGTCCTCCCGGACATCATGCCGGATACGATTTTTTCGGGGGATATTGTTATATAAATAATGCGGCTATTGCAGCCGTAAGGCTGAAAAAGGCGGGGAAAGTAGCAATATTGGATATAGATTATCATCACGGCAATGGTACACAGGACATATTTTATTATTCGGATGTGTTGTATGTGTCTCTGCATGCCGATCCTGCAACGGAATTCCCGTCATATTGGGGGTATGCCGATGAATCGGGAGAAGGAGAGGGGTATGGATATAACCTTAATATTCCTCTGCCAAAAGGGACCCGAAAACAGGAATATCTTATGGCCCTCAGAAACGCCCTGGAGATTATTTCAAATTATTCTCCGGCTTTCCTTATACTGTCATTGGGGCTGGATATTTACAAAGATGATCCTCTCGGAACATTCGAAATAGACAGGGACGGCTTGAATGAAATCGGTATGTTGATAAATGTGCTGGGCGTACCTACTTTGATATTGCAAGAAGGTGGATATGCTTTGGATGAAATAGGGGAAAATGCCGAAGCTTTTATTGAACCTTTTTCTTGATATAAGCAAAAGTTAATATTCTGTTGTTCGTTTTATTTTCCGCTCTGTAAGAATAGAATTGATCGTTGTTACACACTGTACAAAAACCGCTGTGAATTATATCCGTGATACCGGCTTCTTTTAGTTGAGTCGAAATAACCGATTTTAAATCGAGACATAACGAGTCGTCAATTTTAGAGAAATAAACGGACGAAAAATAGTTCTTCATATTTTCCCCTACCGAATAACATTTTTTACAAATGCCGGGACCTGTAAATGCTTTTAATTCGCCAAGCTTAAAATTATTCTTCATTATATTAACTGTATTGGGTATAATTCCCCGGTATATACCTTTCCAGCCTGCATGAACCAGACTGATTAACGGAGGATTCAACGAATAGATGACAATGGGATAGCAGTCTGCCGTGAATATGGCAAGAACTTCATTGGAGCATTTTGTAACGAGCCCGTCTCCCATATAAAACCCTTTACCTCTTGTAATATTTATAATTGATGAGTGGATTTGCTTTGTGGTATAAATCGCTGTGTATTCCGGCAGTATGTTCTTAATGATACTTTCATATTGCTTTTCCGATTTTATAACAGGGTATTGTCTTGTGGTGAAATGTATCTCTATGGGTCCGTCTTTAAAGGAATAAATGCCGTTATTCGATTTTAGCATTTCTAATATCCACGATGTTTAATTCTATGGAATGACGTCCCATGTAGTTATTTTCATGTATTGAATAGCAAATGTCAACAAATTTATTATTGATTCCATTTAGTAATTCCTTTCCGTTAAATAAGATTCCTTCTATTATGTGTCCCGAAGAGTCGAACTTGAATTTGACATGCTTTTCCCCTACAATTCGAGGTTCACTCATTAAAGAAACGCCCATTGATGCAAAAACGGGTTTTGTATTTCCCGTCCCGAATGGAGCTAACAAACGAATACTGTTGTATAAATTATCATCGATTATATCAAGAGGTATAATTTTATCAATGTACAAAACCTTTTCCTTTAAACCTTCGTTAATTGTACCTGCAAGGGAATTCATACAGTCTTCAAAAGCGTCAAGTTTCTCATTTTCTATTGTAAGACCCGCAGCCATTGAATGTCCTCCGAATTTTTCTATATGCCGACTACACGAAGTAAGAGCATCGTATAGGTTAAAACCCTTTATGCTTCTACCTGAACCTTTTGACATTGTATTTCCTTTAACGAAAAGAATGGATGGCTTATGGAATTTTTCCGTGATTTTTGAGGCAACTATTCCTATAACCCCTTCATGCCATGATTCATCACTCAATATGATTATGTTATAACCCTTTTCAATCTTATCCAAAGCCATTTGATTTGCTTTTTTTAATATTTCCCTGTCCAGTTTTTGTCTTTCTCTGTTCGCCTCATCAAGTGTTTTTGCCATTTGCATGGCTTCGTTGTAATTTTCAGATATTAGCAGTTCATATGCCGATTTTGCGTTGTAAAGCCTTCCCATTGCATTTAGTCGGGGGGCGAGAATGAAACCGACAGTGTAAGTATCTACCTTATTTTCATTGATTTTGGATATATTAATCAATGCTTTAAGTCCGGGTAACGGATTTTCCTTCAACTGCTCGAGGCCTCTTTTTATATATACTCTGTTTTCATCAATCACAGGCATAACATCGGCAATGGAACCTATTGCAACCAGCTCGAACAGAGGTTCCATATCCACTCCCAAAGAGTATTTTTCATTGACGTAATCACATAGTTTGAAAGCGACAAGACATCCGGCTATTTCACTGAAAGGATATTTGGAATCCTTTCTCTTTGGATTTACCACAGCTAAGGCATTTGGTATATGTTC
>WFRF01000216.1 GCA_015486655.1 Caldifarciminota bacterium
CCGTTGCCTTTTTTACCGAAAACCAGAGGTCTGAAACCGAAGGGATCTCTGTATGCTAATAAACCGAAATCCCCGATTATGGATACAATAGAGTAACTTCCTATTATCATTTTGGATGTATTTGTTATGGCATCCTTTAAAGTTTGTATGGAAAAGTCTTTTCCTTC
Organism: Caldifarciminota bacterium; assembly: GCA_015486655.1. GTDB lineage: Bacteria > Hydrothermota > 32-111 > QNBC01 > QNBC01 > QNBC01. Next base: position 168 of record WFRF01000216.1, read on the forward strand.
AAGGTTATGAGCGAAGATATTAAGAAACGATTCCAAGTCGCATGAAGAATTGATTATCCGATTATATTGTTTGTTGTTGATGTCAGCCAGTTTTTTATGGTTTGCAATGTTACCGTTATGAGCCATAGCAATACCGAAGGGATAGTTCACAAAAAAAGGTTGAGCGTCTTCTATGCCACCGCTACCGGCTGTGGGATATCTGACATGGCCTATTCCTACATTTCCTTTTAACATTTGAATTGTCTCGGGAGTAAAACTGTTCTGTACAAGCCCCTCATGCTTTTTAAGATGGAATTTTCCGTCATAGGTGCAAATACCACATGAATCTTGCCCTCTGTGTTGTATGATATTTAATCCGATATATAACTCCTCACTTACCCTGTCATTACCTATAATACCGATTATTCCACACATAATTATACCTCATCCAATTTTAATTCGGTTTTTAATCTGTAACCGTTTATAAAATCTTTTCCGCTCATTACCGATTTACCCGCCGGTTGAATTTTAATAATCTCCAATGCGCTTGAATTCGTCCCCAAATAAAGATGCTTATTAATTGCATATAAAGCCCCTGCATTTACATTTATGTTCGGAGACAGTGCAGCATTTATGATTTTAAAAGGCTTTTTGTTAATTCTGACAATTGCCCCCGGTTTAGTCGAGAATGCATTTATCTGCCTTAAAACACATTGAGCACTCCTGTTGACCTTTAAAATGTAGTCATTATTCTTTATTTTCGTCGCATAAGTCGCATCGGCATCATTTTGTTTCTTTAATGAAAATTGTCCGCTTTTTACCAAATCTATGGATTTTATGAGAAGTTCGGCACCTAACTGAGAAAGTTTTCGGAATAAATCCGTATATACATCATCGTCAGTCAAAGGAATGCGTACTTGGTCAAGAATTTCCCCTGCATCGAGTTTCTTTGCGATTTTAATAATTGTAACCCCGGTTTCGCTTTCACAATTCATAATTGCTCTTCTAATGGGAGCAGCACCTCTGTATTTAGGCAGAATAGAGGGGTGAATATTAAGCGGCATATATCGGGGTAATCTAAGTAAATCTTCATTTAATATCTGCCCGAAAGAAGCAACAACAATAAAGTCAGCTTTGAATTCTTTCAATCTTTTGATAATGTTTGAATCATTACAATTTTCTGTTTCAATAAAAGGTAAATTATTTTCGAGTGCAAAAGATTTAATGGGAAGAGGTGTCAATTTTCTGCCCCTCCCCATGGGTTTATCGTGTTCGGTTACGATTAATAAATTATCTCTTTTAATTAATTTTTCAAGCGCCGGTATTCCAAATGAATCGGAACCGAAAAATACAATATTCATCAGGACAGACAGCTATTTGTTTTTCGACTCTTTTGTCTTCTCTTCCGGCTTGTATAGTCCGATTATATAAGGTTTTTCGACATCAATTTCAACTTTCTCGGCAATCTTGATTGTAACAACATTATCCTTAATTTTTGTAACAATGCCTCTGATACCGGATTGCATCAACACCTTATCTCCCTTTTTCAAGTTATTTAACAATTCTTGATGTTTTTTTCTGTTTCTCTGTTCCGGTAAAATTATCAACAGATACATTATACCGAATATGACTATTAAAAGTATTATTTGTGATGCGCCACCCATGTTACCTCCTGTTTTTCGGTAGTATATATTATTTATATTCAAAATGCAAGAGTATAAAATCTGAGTCAGTAGATAGGTATAGACATATTTACCACTTGGTGATCTAAAGAACTATGCTGCAAAATGTGATTGTGTAACAAGTAAGAAGTAAGAAGTGTAAAATAAATGGAAGCCCCTATGGCTCTTTAAACACCCCCCTGCTTCGCAGTACCCCTCTGCAGAGGGGAATTGACAAATGTAATGCTGAACTTGGTTCAGCATCAGAGTGAGATTCCGTATCAAGTCCGGAATGACCGATTATAAACAATCACATTTACTGTGTTCTCATTTTATATTTCTATCAATTTCAATGTATGAAAGTGGTAAATATGTCTATACCACTTACCATAAAATTCGAGTTAATGTCCAAATGGTTAAACATAATTGACCTTTGGTAAAAAGTGTTATATTCTTATAAAAGGGAATTTATGAATATTTTATTAAGTTTAGGTATTATTTTTGTTTCGGGGTTAATAGTAAACAAATTAATCAATAGATTTAAGTTGCCTGAAGTTACGGGAGATTTAATAGTGGGAATTCTAATCGAGCAGGAATTATTGGACCTTGTTCACAGCACTATTCTCTCTTCGACAGGTTTGATTTCAAATGTTGTTCTCGGATTTGTTGCATTTCAAATAGGCAGAAATTTTTCTTTAAAAGAATTTAAGAAATTGGGGAAACCCATTCTTTGGATATCAGTATTGAAGCAAGCGGGGCATGGTTACTCGTAACATTTTTGTATTTTTTGTCATATTAAAAAAAACTCTCTATATGTCTCTGCTATACGGTGCCATATCGTCGGCAACAGCTCCTGCCGCAACTATGATGGTGATAAGGCAGTATAATGCAAAGGGGTATTATACAAAGGTCCTATTAGGCATTGTCGCCATAGATGATGCGTGGTGTTTAATTATATTTGCAATTTCATTTGCCATATCAAAATCTCTCTATCTGCACAGTTCCACAAATATTCTTGTTGTATTTTTCAAATCCATTATTGAAATTTTGGGTGCCCTTGTATTGGGAAGTATTCTCGGTTTTGTGTTTTCATATTTCTCCAGGTTTTTTAAAAGACACAGTGACCTTGAGATCTATACGTTGAGTTTTATTCTGCTTGCAATCGGTATAGCCGATATGCTCCACCTGTCTTTGTTGTTGACAACTATGACATTGGGAATAGCGGTTGTGAACATCCAAAGTACCTCCTCAACTTTTTTTGATGTGCTTGAAGATATAGAATCTCCGCTTTATCTTTTGTTCTTCGTTCTCGCAGGGGCTAACCTGAGATTATCGACATTAAGGCATATTGGGATTATAGGAAGTGTGTATTTTGTTGCAAGAATCATCGGCAAAGTATTCGGAGCGACTTTGGGCGGGGTTCTAGGGCATGTTAAGAAAAAAGTAAGAAATAACATCGGTTTGGGGCTGTTACCTCAGGCAGGCGTGGCTTTAGGCGTTGCCCTTGTTGCAAAATCCAACTTTCCAGACATCGGTAATAAAATATTCACAACAATAGTTGCAACTACTGTAGTCTATGAGCTTTTAGGTCCAATTGTCACAAAATGGGGTTTAAAACGGTCGGGGGAAATTGAATAGAATTATATTTCTTTTGCTTTTATAAGCGCATATTTAGTGAAAAACGGTCCTGTTAGTTCATACAGAACTGTCGTTGCAATAATAACATTCATAATTATTTCACCGGCTTCGGGAAAGATCGATTTACAGAGTAATGCCATACCAAGAGCCACACCTGCCTGAGGTACAAGGCTTAATCCTACGTATTTACGTATATATCGGGGTGTTTTTGCAACGATTGCGCCCAGGAAAGCGCCCAACCACTCTCCGAATGGGCGTGTAAAGAAATAAACAACACCGAGTAGGCCAATGTATTTTAAAGATAATAATTCGAGATTAGCTCCCACGAGGACAAAGAAGATAAGATAAATCGGTGAATCTATGGACGAAATAGAGTCGAAGAACTTTTCTTTATTGGGACTTATGTTAACGATAACTGCTCCCAAAAACATACAACTTAGTAAAACGGATACATTTAAAATAGATGATAAACCTATGGCAAAAAGCACGAATCCAACGGTCAGTATCATGAAATTGTCTCTATTATGAATGAAACGGGAAAAGTAGTTTAAAATAAATCCTAAAATACCACCGATGAGAAAAGAAAATACCACATCCAAAAACCCTTTTAAAATAACCATAACCGGTACAACATTGCTCCCGTTAAAGAGGCTTCTTGCAATTGCAAGAGAAATTGCAAAAAGTATGAGCCCCCAAGCATCATCAATTGCCACGACACCTAATATTATATCGGTCATGGTTCCCTTCGCCTTATACTCTCTGATTACCATAACAGTGGCTGCCGGAGCCGTAGCGGGAGCAATTGCTCCAAACAATAATGCAAGGTATAGCGGCTGTTTCAATATGATGAATAATGAAAACGTGACGAGGAACCATGATACAACCACCTCTCCGATTGAGATCCATAAAACGGCCAAACCGAGTTTTTTCAATTTTTTAATATAGAAATCCTGCCCTATGGAGAAAGCAATAAACCCCAGCGTTATATTTGCCACAAACCCCGATGCTTTTAATAATGTATGGGGAACCAAATTCAAAAGGTAAGGACCTATAACTATCCCTAAAACAATAAAACCCGTCACAACAGGTGTTTTTACGGATTTTGCAAGGTAACTGAACAAAAGGCCCAAGAGTAATATAACTGCAAGACCGAATGTAAGATTCATAAATATTAATTTATTTGTTTAATTCCAACCATGCATCGATTAATTCGAGAACATTTAAATCTCCTATAACCTTCATATTGTCATCGACAACGGGAATCTCTTTTAATGAACTTGAGAACATCCGTTGGAAAGCGGTTTTCAATGATTCTTCCGGTTTTACAAAAATCGGGCTTATCATAATATCGGCAGCAGTTACGGATTCCAGGGATTCAATCATGTTAAATTCAATCGGTTTCATAACTTTGAAATAAAGGTATTCATCAGGTACGTATTCATGAAATATTACCTTAACAAAGTAGATTACGGGGATTAATCCTTTTAACTTGTTGTTTTTATCGACAACATAAACAGTACGTGTTGTGGGATCCGAGATCATGGCTTTTGCAATGTCAAAGACTCCGGCATCTTCCAAAACAGTAGTGGCATTTCTGGAAATAAGATTTCTTATATCATCCACTCTTACTACTCTCAAAATTAACCTCCTGGTTTTAGTCAATTTAATCACTTTTAGATATATATGTCAATAGTTTATTTATTAAAAAAAGGGGGTATCAAAGATACCCCCTTTTTTTAATAAAAGAGATAAGGCCTTATTTCATCTCTCGTAGTACCTCAAATTCCACTCGCCTGTTCTTTGCATAATCGGCCTCTGTCCTCTCAGGGTAAACAAGAGGTCTTGATTCTCCGTAGCCTCTGGATATAATACGAGATTTCGGTATGTTGAAGTGTTTCATTATGTATAGCTTAACAGCATAAGCCCTTCTTCTGGAAAGCCTTAAGTTGTATCTTGCCGAACCTCTTGTATCGGTATGTCCGCTAATCTTGACAACAATAGACGGATTCTGGACCATTATCATACCGAGTGAGTCAAGGACGGGATATGATGCCGGTTTGATTGTTGCCTTATTGAAATCAAAATTGATGTTTCTGAATGTGAACTTCATTCTCTTCTTCAGCAAGTTAATATTCTGCTGTGTAGTTTCTGCCGGTTTAATCTCAACATGAATCTCTTGTTTTATGTAATGTTTAACAAGAGGTTTAACTTTCATCGTGTATTTTCCGGACGGCAACAGTTCTCTGAATATACCGTTTTTGTCAGTGGTAATAACTTTATACTTTTTCAGCGTTGAGTCGAGGAGCGTAATTTCACAAGCTACACCCTCTTTTGTTTTGGCATTTTGCGCTTTCCCGACGAGATATCCTTTGTTAATCTTTAATTCGCAAATTTCGGTCAGTGATTTTGCCTTCTTAATCTTTACGGTTTTATCAAACGGGACATAACCCTTTAGGTGTATTTTTATGTTGTATTGCCCTTCCAGAAGGTTAAATTTAGCTGTTCCCGTACTATCCGATTTAGCTTTGTAGAGTTTTGCGGATATGATATTAACAGGAGCAAAAGCTATTGGTTTATCACTTAATTTATCAATTACACGACAAATAAGAAGTCCTGTTGACGGTTGCATCAAAAGTGTTTTGTGAATAGATTCTTTTGGTTCGACATTCAGAGCCACAGTTTTTGTTTCAAAGTCTTTTTTCTTTATTTGAATCTTTACATCCGGAGAATAGGTATGAAAACCGAATCTACCTTCGTTATCAGTTGTTTTTGTAAAGGTTTTTCCGTTTCCTAACGTAACAGTGTAGTCAACAACGAGTGGTTTTCCCGTAATAGAATCTTTCACAACTCCGCTGATATTAGCCCAAATTGGTGAGCGAAATCCAAAATTTAATTCTGCGCTGATTCCCTTTGCACCATAGAAAAGACCTCTATGATTTGAGGCACCGATATCCAAATATGCAAATGGGAATTCCAGCCCCAGACCGAAACTGTACTCGAGCAGTTCTTTGCCACCGAGGCTTATTCCGGCTCTTACGGGTAAAACTCGTCCGAAAGCATATTCGCCTTCCAGTGTAAATTTGGGAATAACAGTGGACAATGCCGTATTTGAAAAGCCCTGTTCATAGTTGAAACTGAGTTTCCATGGATCGTAAATACCACGCCAAACGGCGCCTATGTTAAGAATGGGTGGGAGGTGCGTTGTAAAAGGATCGTAACTTGTTGAGAATGTTGTGTCTATAAACCTGTTAAAAATAGAATCTCCGTTTATAGAATCTCCGGAGAGGTACATATCGATCAGTTTGTAAAGATTTATACTGTCAAGATTGATAATTCCTTCTCCGATTATCATTGCACCGTTGTTCCATACATCACTGCTGTCAGAGAAATCTATCGAATCCGCTTTCCAATTGATAAATGAATATGCATTTTTCAATGAAATTCCGGCGGTAAGCGAATTTGAAATGTCATATGCGACACCGATGTTCATGCCAAATCCGGGGTTACCTTTCGGATTCACGCAAAATCTGTAAGCAACCGTATCCGTTGATTGGTAAAAATTACTGTCGGAATTAAAGTATGCGGTGTTTTTTGTAACGTCAAAATAAGCAACGCCGTATAAATAGCTGAAAGAACCTCCTACGTACAGGTTATGCTTGTTATTCAACACGATGGGCTGACCGTAACCGACAGATACCTCACCGTATAAGATTGCCCCGTAATCAGTTGTAGAAAAATCGTAAATTCTTCCCAGCTGGTTTCCGTTGAGTCCCAGAGCAATGAGGTCCTTTGAAGTATTTAAATTGGTACCCGTAACTATTCTCGGAGCAATGGCAAATCCGCCTATTTTCAACCCTAAAACGTTTGCATTTAACCTTTGATGGATAAGCCAACCCGATGATGGAATACTCATAAGAAGCGTATCTTTGTCGGCCTGAGTCAATGTGTCTTTTACGACATATTTATTCCACATGTCAATGGACAGGAAGTTATTAGTGCCTTCAATTCCGAGTTTTAAAATATTTATATCGAGCATAGGAGCATATTTGTAACCTAACATGGCCGGATTATAGAATAATGCTCCGGAGCCGTTTGATGCTTGACTGCCGTACCCTTCAAAAAGATTCTGATAAGATGCGTTAAGAGAAAAAGAAAATAGCGTTACGATTACTAAAATAAGTATAAATTTCTTCATTTTTTGCCTCACTGTTGATTGCTGTTGCCATTAAGCCAGTAGTTAATCGTTATATGACCGTGAAATTTCAAATAGTCGCTTGGTCTGACAAATATCTTACCTATAACGGGTGTATTGGCTTCAATTAAATAGATTCCCGATGTATCATTCAAAACATTTGCAATTGTGGAGTCGATTTTAATGTCAAGTTCCGAAAGCGTATCGGAAATAGCATATCCGTTAGTATCAACTTGGGGGACAAACAATGAATCAGTAAGGAAAAAAGTGTCTGTTTTTGTTGAATTCATTATATAAATTTTATATGATACTCCCACAGGCAGATGGTTCCAGAGAACCGAAGCGATGTTGATATAGTTAATTTTAAAATTGGGAGTATCAAGTGAATCCGGGTTAAAAGCCTTTCTCATATCATCCGTAATGGAGAAAGGAATTTCAACGGTGTATAATGTATCACCGTTAACATAGGCATCAAATCCCGATTTTGTATATCCCCAGACGGAATCGAATGTGGCTGAACCGCTTATACTGTATCCTTCGATTGTCATCTTGTAACCGCCGAGATTGAAGTTATCAAAATTCTTTGAAAGTGTCGTATCAAAATTTCCCGGGGGAAGGGTCAGCATTAAGGAATCATAAAGAGTTGTATCACCGTTTAAAAGGGTGAGGGAGTAGTTGACCTTACCTATAAATGAGTCTGGTCCCGGGCAGTTCCCCTTAATGTGGACGATGCCTTCGAAATTTCTGAGCTCCGTGTGGAAAACCGTTTTCAATGTATCGATTTTTGACGGCAAACTTTTACTGATTCCCACATAAAATTCAAGGGAATCTCTATAAGCTTTTGAGCTGCTGTAGTATGCCGTATCGGATTGCATAAATATGGAATCGTTTTCAATGTAAAGGTTTATACCGCTGAATTTGCTGTTATACGTATCAATTGCTTTTTGCACCGTCATTGAAGAATCGCCTATGGGGATATTCAAAGAACCGCCTACAACGGGAATACCATTAGGTTGTTCAATATGGCATCCTGCAAAAATCGAGACTATAAAGATAAAAAGTAACAAAAATCGGAACTTCATAAAATGCCTCCTAAATTAAGTTTATAAATTTATACACTATTTTATAAGCGATTGTCAAGACAATGGTTTAATTCAAGCTCGATGATCTGGGAATATATATCAAAGTATGAATAATAAATTGATACACAAATTACCATATTGATGGTTAATATTTATTGCATCCGAATATAAGTCACTTATAAATTAATCTTGTTGACATGGGCTCTTTGTTAATTTATAATTCGCAAAATTGAATATTATACGGAGGTTTAAATGTATGATGTAATTGTTATAGGAAGCGGAACAGGCGGATATGTTGCCGCCATAAGGGCTGCACAAAACGGCCTTAAGACTGCTTTGGTAGAAGCGAAGGAGATTGGGGGGACGTGCCTTAACAGAGGATGTATCCCCACAAAGGCGTTAATCGGAAGTGTTGAGGTATTAAATAAAGCTCGTTTGTCAGATTCGTTTGGTGTGTATACGGAGGGAATAAAATTTGATTGGAATAAAATAAATGAAAGAAAAGAACAGATTGTCGGGAAACTCGTTTCCGGTGTCGAATTTCTGCTTAAGAAGAACGGTGTTGAAATAATTAGGGGATATGCAAACATAACATCCGAGAGAAAAGTGGTTGTTGAACTTAAAGATGGGAGCAAACAAACCATTGATGCAAAGAGTATAATCGTAGCAACGGGCTCCGAGCCGTTGGAGCCGAGCATATTCAGTGTTGATCATAAAACAGTATTGAACAGCACCGATGCGTTAAACCTCGAAGCTTTACCCGAATCTCTCGCCATCGTGGGCTCAGGGGCAATAGG
>WFRF01000217.1 GCA_015486655.1 Caldifarciminota bacterium
CATTTTACTCATACCAATGAAAAAGTTGTGACACAACCGGTGTACTTCCTCGATACTCTGAAATTTTACACATTTACCCCCGGCAATGACCCGAGCATTTCTCCTTGCGCCATAGGAGGTCAAGGGGCACAATCAAGACTATATACTTACTACATAAGAAGCGGGGGAAGTACTAATTCCGGTGTGGTTACAGGTTCTGGTCTACCTCAACCACCAAGATATTCATATTCATTGGGAGGAAAAGGATACGAAATTCAGCAGAATTCGGGTAATATTCAGATTAAGAAAATAAGTTCGAAAATATCGTGGAAGGAGATACTACAGTGGAAAGAAAAACATCAGTAGTAAAATTTACCGCTATTCTGTTTGTAGTAATTTTATTATTTGCAAGCTGTAATAAGAAATCCAATAATTCTAAGTCGCATACAGAGGGAGGTGTAATCATTTCCGGTTACACCCCCTCCAACCCCACAACAAAAGATGATATTACCCTGTCTGTTGTTAGAAAAAACAATAACATTTCATTCCGTTGGACAAAAAACGGTAATGCCATCGACAACAATGCGGCAACACTTAAAAATGATCTTTATAAACGAGGGGATACACTATTTTGTTATATTTATTCGGGGCAAAAACTGGCAACAAAAATCGGTCCTATAATAATAAAAAATACTCCTCCAAAAATTTTAGATTTGTCAATTATTCCTTCATCTCCAAGAAAAGGCACCGACTTGCATATTGCCGTTAAATCTTCGGATGCGGATGGTGACGACATTTCGTATTTTATCAAATGGTATTCGGATGGAAAATTAATTTCAAGCGATAGTGTTTTAGCCGGAACTTTAATTAAGGGGGGAGACCGTGTTTATGCTTTGGTAACCCCATTCGATGGTTTTGCAAAAGGGATTTCCGCAAAAACACAAGAAATCACAATTCTTAATTCTGCTCCCGTCATTTCAAGCAATCCGCCTACCCACTTAAACGGAAGAAAGCTGGTATATCAAGTGAATGCAGAGGACCCTGACGGGGATCCCATTACATTTTCACTTGTGGATCCGCCAAGTGGTGCTTCAATAGATTCCGAAACCGGCTTGCTTACGTATACTATTCCTTCCGGGGTTTCCGGAAATATAAATTTTATTATAAAGGTAAGTGATACTCATGGGAATTATTCCATGCAAAAATTTTCGTATACTATTAAATAACCCTTCTCAAATCCCATAACATCAAGGGGGTATATATTAAATACCCCCTTTATTTTTTATTATGAACACTTATATGTACTTTCTGCCGGAGCTTTACAGAGACGAAAACCCTCATGAATACGGGATAATAATCGACCTATTGAGAAACTCCACCATGATCGTAAAACTGTTCGAGCAAGGTATTTCCGAATTAATTCCAATTAAAAATATAAAATCATACTCTAATTTTGCGGATTATATAAGCTTTGGTGAAAAAAACTCCGTTAGAATTAAGGGGTTTGATTTCGGTAATTCTCCCGATGAAATAAAAAACTCTGATTTCTCCGGCAAAAGAGGTATTATATATTCAACAAACGGAACAAAGGCAATTATTAAAATCGGGCGAAACATCCCTAACCTGTTAATTGCCTCTATGAGAAATATGGAGAGTATTGTCGATTACATCATGGAAATAGATGTCGATTTTCCCGTAATTTTATCGGGACATAAGGGTGCCATTGCCCTGGAAGATATATATTGCGGGGGGTTTTTAATTGAAAGACTCATGGAAAAGGATATGGATATCGAAATAAACGACGGCGCCTATGCAGCCCTTTTGCTCTATCGTTCCGTAAAAAAAAGCCTGAGGAACGCCGTAAAAAAAACGGAACACGGAAAAGAATTAATATGGAAGGGTTTTGAAAAGGATATAGATATTGCACTCCAAAAAAATGCAACGGATATAATTCCCCTTTATCATGAAGGTATTATTCGCTCAATTCTTCCTTAAAGAGTTTTATGTACTTCGCCATCTCCAATTTTATCGCACCGATGTTTGCTTTGGTGTCCGCGAGTAAAATAAGTATCATCTCTTTCGTTATGGAGAAGAAGATGTTCACGTTGTCCGTAAAAATAATACATTGTGAAATTATGTTGCCGTCAACCTGAGAAATATTATTCTCAACGTTAGATGCCACTTTTGCCGCCATAGCCGCCAATAATTCTTTATTTAATTCGGAGGACATTAAAGAATCTATGATTATACCGTCTTTATCACTTAATATTACACCTTTGACAAATGCCTGTTCATTGAGTTCATCCAAATATTCTTTTATCATAAATATTCCTTCATGGCTTCGGTTAATCTCTTTGCCACCAATTGTATCATGCCCATATTAGATCCCTTGGTTCCTATTACCGTTAAAAAGGTGCTCTCCGTTAGAGGGAAAATGTATATTATGCCCTTTCCTATTTCTATATAAATTTTATTAAAGGATTGTAACTCTATTATATTAAGCGCTTCTCTCATATCGTTTATGGTGAGTCCGATTAGAGCCGTGGTCTCATCGATATCCATCTCCATCTGGAAATGCGACGCTATGGGTATACCCGTATCATCGGATACTATAACCCCTATGACATTGGAGAGATTTTTAATCTCACTGCTAATAAGATTTTCAATATTATCGATTACGCTTATACTCTTATTGAGTTCCTGAGTCTCTGCGTTTTCCTGCAATAGTTCCGGTTTCTCTCCTACACTCTGCTCTTCGGTGGCATTCTCAAAATGTTTCTTGTAGTAATCCGAATACTCCTCAAGAGGTAATGATGGAGCATTTTTCTTTATGTAATCGTAATGAAGAAAAAATTTATCCGGCTCATCTTTTATCATATATGCCTTTATGAGTATAAGCCTGCATTCGTCATACTCTGGATATGCCTTTAAACTCTGCTCGCACATTCCGATAGCTTCATCCACCAAACCGTTATCAATATACATTTGTGCCAGTTGGGCTATAAAAAGACTATCCGGATCATTGGCAAGTAAATTATTCTGCTCCGTCATACTCTATCCTTTTATATATGGGAAGACGTTCATTCTTCATCTTCCATATGGTATCTATCGAATTTTTCAACTGCTCCACCTTATCCATCATCTCAAACCCTATGTCATCTTTATTTATACCGTTTATAAGTGAATGTGCCTTTTCGACATTGCCAGCATATATATAACACATGGCAAGGTCATACACTATGGATGGGAAATTATTCACATCTTTCAAATATGTTTCATAGTTGTGTATAGCGAGATTATACTGTTCCGTTTTCCAAAAAATTTCGGATTCGAGGAGCAAAAGTTCATTTTTATTCCCCTTTGCGTCTCTTCTGTCTTTTATTGCCTTCAAAGCTTCATTGTATTTAGCTTTTACTATCAGTTCTATTATCTCTTTTTCACCAAGCAGGTTCTTTTCGGATTTGGCTATAATTTTACATATCCCTGCCGTCAAAAGTCCGTATATCGTTTTTGCCGTCTCAAACTCATCGCCTACCAAATCAATAATATCCTGAACGCTGCGTTTACCGTTTATGTAAGATATAATCATCCATTCTCTCGGTGTAAGGTTAATCTCGCTAATCTCCTCGGAAGCCATATCAAGAATAACAATATCGGACAGAGAAGTGATTTTGGCATTGATTACACTCCACTCATCTATCTGTCTTGAGCCTTCCATGATAACATTTTCTATCCTTACCGAAGGCAGTATATTCAATGGTAAATCCTCGGCGACTTCCATTTCATCAAAGGCAAATGTACCCTCATTCCATTTAAAAATGCGATAAATTACCGATTGAATTTCCTTTGAGAGAAGATCTTTCAAATACGATTCGGAATAAATGTTTTTTCCTGTTAACAATTGCAAAAATTTACCCAAAGGCATTTCTCCGTATCTTGCTTTCTCATCCCCGTCTTCGATTTTTTCCAATAATTTTGTCTTTATATCCCTCGATGACAAATAACCGAGAACTATTCTTCCGGCATTTATATAGAGGTTCGCCGTATCGTGATCAATCGTATTTGTAATCTTAAATCTTCCGCTTTTCTGCGACAGAGAAAGCATTTGCAGTATGTCAACAATGTTGAGTTCTTTTATGTTGCCCGTAATAGCCATTAAAATCCCTCTGTTATAATTGATATCCACTCGCGTGCCGTATTGAGATTTCTTTGGAGTCTCTTTGCAAATTCATTGTCTCCGGATAGCTCTTTGGCTTTGGTCCACATTTCAATTGATTTCTCTATCATGTTATCTTCGGCAAAAATATACCCGAGTGCGGCATAGGCTTTTGCATAGTTTTTATCGAGATTTATAATAGTTTCAAATGACTCTTTTGCTTTTGTTCGGTCACCCATTCCGTAAAGTATCTTTCCGTACTTGTACCAATAATCCAATTCCCCCGGTTTTAAGTCAATTAATTTCTCGTATATGTCTTTCGCTTCCGCCGTCCTGTTTTGTTTAATATACATTTCGCCCAGCGTCTCCAGGGATTTTATGTTCTTGGGATCAAGTTCAACAGCTTTCTTCAGGTAAACTTCTGCATTATCATAATCTTCCACGAGGTATTTTATTAATCCCATGTGAAAATTCACCACGGAATCGTCCGGTTTGATTTCAATAGCTTTCTCGATTGAAACAGTGGCTTTATCTATATTATTGAGTGCCAAATATGCAAGCCCCATATTGTACAGCGCCTCATAATTATCCTTTCGGACATCAAGCACTTTATCAAAGGATTTAATTGCCCCGTTAAAGTCATTTTTCTCGAAATAGACCTTCCCGAGAAGCAAATTTACTTCCGGATCATCGGGAAATTTAGCAATGTACATATTTAAATTTTCCTCGGCTCTTTCCAATTCGTTCTTTTTTATAAATATGCTTGCGCTTCCTATAATCGAATCTTTGTCCATAGGATCTTTATCCAGTATTTTTTTATAAAATTCGAGAGCTTCTCCGTATAATCCTTTTATTCTGTAGATCTCCGCCGCCTTTTTGATTACCTGTTTTTCTTCAGGATAATTATGGAGCAGTTCCAAAGCAATATTCAAAGCTTCTTCCAAATTGTCTTTTTCAATGTTGTCATCTATTTCCTTAAACTTTTCCGTGAAATCGACCTTTTTTTTCTTAACCTCAGGTTCCGGTTTTTCAAATAAATTATCGATTAATTCTCTGTCTTCCCCCGTCCCCAAATCTACGCTTTCCTCTCCTTCTTCAAGAGTGTTGGGAATAAGAATATCCAGTTTATCTGCATAAAAATCTATTCCGAGTTTAAATTGATAACTGGAATAATAGGGAGACTGTTGCATCGCCTCTTGCATAATCTTGAGGGATTTGCTGAATTCCCCGATCTGTGAATAGGCAAATCCTAAATTGTATTTTGCATCGGTAATGCTGGAATCAATTGATAGAACCCTGGAAAAAGATGATATTGCATTCTTTATATCTTTGCGTTTAAGATATATTACTCCCAATATATTATAGGCATAAGGGTATTTATCTTTTAGTTCGAGAGCCTTCTTTATCATTTCCTCTGCTTTTGCATAATTATCTTTTTCAATGAGAAGCACAGCATAGTTTAAATATGAATCGGGATAAGAGGGACTTATATTTATTGCTCTTTCAAAGTATTGAGTGGCTTCTTCAAACTTCCCCTCATGAGCCAGAGCAACCCCGATATTTGAGTAACTTAAAACATATTCGTTGTCTATCTCAATCGCCCTATTGTAAAACTCAATCGCCTTTTCAATATCCCCGAGTCTGTGGTATGCCACACCTATATCGTTATACGCCTTGGGAGAATTTTGATCCAACTTCAACGATTTTTCATAGTAGTTTACCGCCTCTTTAAACTTTCCGAGAAGCAGGTATATTTCACCTATCTGTGTATACACCATAGGGGTTTCGGGAGCGTTTTCAAGGGCTTTGTTAAATTCGCGCAATGCTTCCTGAAAGAGTCCTTTATTGCGAAAGCCGATTCCCACATTAAAATGGCTTAGAAACGAATCGGGGGTTGTCTGCAATATTTGTTCTCCCTCTTCAAGCATCTCCTTATATGTTTTTTTGCCTGCTTGCTCAATCTGAAGATTTGCCTCCCCTTTTGTATAGCTGGGATTCAAATCGGAAGCTATCTTCGACTCGGTTTTGGCGGCTTCTATATCTCCTTTCTCTCCGTAAACAAAACTTAAAAGATAATGCGCTTCACTATTGTTGGGGTTTAACTCTATTGCTTTTTTAAAACTCGCTATGGCTCTGTCCAATAATCCTATATTATAATATGTCTCCCCTGCAAGTGTATAAAGCTTATCGTCATTAGTTCCCAGTGAAATTGCTTTTTCAAAATTTCTCAAAGCTTCGCTATACATTCCCAAATTTTTATAACAATACCCTGACCATATGTACGCATTAATATCCGTAGGATTCAACTTTTTGATTTTTTGGTACTGCTCTATCGCCTGAACATATTTCCCTATATTCTTATATACATCGGCAAGTTGTGTTCGCAATTCAACGTTTTGCGGTTCGTTTTTCAGTTTCTCTTCGTACGACCCGAGAATATTCTCATAATAACCCGTTTTCTTCAGTATCATTTCCAGATTATTACGGGCAAGCGTAAATTTCGGATCTATTTCGAGCGCTTTCTGAAGCATTTGAATCGCCTCGTCATACATCCCCTTATTGTAGTATACAACAGCAAGGTTGTTATGCGCCCCTGCGTCGTTGGGGTTTATTTTAGAGGCGAAGCTCTGCAGTATTTTGCGCTCGGTTTCACTAATATTTGTCATATCAATCCAAATGAAGAGCCTTTAAAATTGTTTTTAAGGAGTCCGTATCGGGAAGGAACAACATATATCCTTCCAAAATCTTTTCCCCCTGAATAAATTCAAATTGTGTTTTAATGCAAAATACCGTATCAATATTATCCGTATCCCCCGACAGATATGCGGATGTTAAAACACTTGCGGCATCATCAATAACAAGCGCGGGTACCGACGGAACAACCATAAGTTCCAGGAATGTACCGAGAGCACTCAGGTAGGCAGAAACGACTATATTTGCAATTTCTTTCAATGAAGACTGTTCCATTTCACCGAACAACATCGCATCGGTAGTTTTCCTTCCCAACAGAATATCAACCATATATTTCGCATCATTCTTAGTGAACAACAACAGAGTTTTCCCAGTTATGTCGCCCAAAAAATCCAACAATATACCGGTTATAATTTCATTGGGATTTTCCCAAAGAGTGGAAATCTTTTCAATGGGGATTATTTTTACCTCAGGGACATTAATCATAACTTTATGCCCTATTATCTGAGATAAAGCACTGGCAGAGTGACCGCTACCTATATTTGCAATCTCCCTAATCCCATCCAGTTGAATACTTTCCAAATTTGTAAAGTCCATACGCACTCCTTGCCGTTATATAAGATTATTTATATCTAAAATAAGAGCCATCTTTCCGGTTCCCAAAATGGAGATCCCGCTGTATATGTTAATATTATCAAAAATAGACGGTAAATTTTTTACCACTATCTCCGTCTGAGTTTCATAACTATCCACAATTAAAATCGCTTTGGAAGCTCCATCGCCAACAACTATACCTTGCAATATTTCATCATTGTTTAATTCTTTACTTCCTATAATATTTCTCAACCTTACCACAGGATAAACATCTTCTCGGAGAACTATTACCTCCTGATTGTGAATACTGTTTATTCTGTCCGAGTATACATCAACGGTTTCCTGGACATTTTCAAGAGGAATTGCATAGAGTGAATTATTACATAGTACTATCATCGCTTTGATAATCGATAATGTCAAAGGAAGCCTTATTGTTATCTTCGTCCAATGCTCACTTTTGGAATCTATGAAAAGCCGCCCTCCGAGACGCCTAACCATTTTATCCACCGCATCTATGCCTACTCCTCTTCCGGAAAATTTTGTAACGCTCTTGGACGTACTGAATCCCTCCAGCTTTATGTAATTGAAAAGTTCCTGTTCACTTAATTGATCAACCTCTTCTTCGCTTAAAAGGCCCTTTTCAA
>WFRF01000218.1 GCA_015486655.1 Caldifarciminota bacterium
GAAGGGGGGATTGTAAGCATTGTGGCAAACAATGTCATTTTATCGGGTAGTGAAGGTATTCCTCTTTCGCCGGGGAAATATATAAAAATAGAAATAATCGATGAAGGAAAGGGAATTCCGGAGGAAATAATAGATAACATTTTTGATCCTTATTTTACAACAAAAAAAATGGGAAGCGGATTAGGGCTTGCAACTGCACATTCTATTATAAAGAATCATAACGGTTTTATATCGGTAAAATCTGAAATCGATAAAGGTACAAAATTCACAATTTATTTACCTGCAACGGAGCAAATAATAAAAGAGAGAAAAACGGTTTTTAATAAGAAAACAGACGCAAGTGCAAAAATACTCGTAATGGATGATGAGGAAATGATCAGGGAAGTCGTGGGTGAGATGTTAAAAATTATCGGTTACGAAGCGGATTTTGCAAAAGACGGAGAAGAAGCGATTGCCAAGTATTCCAATGAATTAAATAAAGGAAAAGGATACGATGCAGTTCTGTTGGATTTGACCATACCGGGAGGGATGGGAGGTAAGGAAGCCGTAGCAAAATTATTAGAAATTGATCCCAACGCAAAATGTGTAATAGTAAGCGGCTATTCGACGGACGTAATAATAAATGAATATAGAAAGTACGGATTTAAAAATGTCATTTTAAAGCCTTTCAGAATGGATGAATTAAAATCCGTTTTAAAAGAAGTTTTAAACGATTAGTAGAAAATCTTCGGTTACATTATTTCCTCTTTCCTGCTTTTAAAGTTTTACTAAAATGCATTTGATTTGTTCTTAAAGTTGTCATTCCGGACTTGATCCGGAATCTAATTACCTATTACTTCTTACTTCCCATTTCTTAGTTCTTACTTATAAATGAATTCCCCTCGGAAAGAGGGGGGGACTGACGAATGTCAGGACGGGGTGTTCTAAGATAAGTAAGAAGTGAAAAGTAGGAACTGAGAATTAAATTTGTAGTTGTTCGTAACTATTCAATCTATCATGCAATAAATCAATTGACTTATATCCCATTTTTAATTATAATATCGCCAATAAATAAGGAGGTATGATGATCGATATCAATAAATTGATAAGTGATGAAAATGTTAAGTTTATTGACATAAAATATTCGGATTTGGCGGGGATTTTCAGACATGTAACTTTACCGGTTTCTTATCTTGAAAAAGCATTGAAAAACGGTGTCGGATTTGACGGCTCAAGCGTTGTAGGATTCAGTTCTTCAGGGAAGAGTGATTTGATTGTAAAGCCCGATATGGAAACGGCTCACATCGACAGATTGTCCGAGATTAAAACGCTGTCCTTTATCGGGAATATATACAATACGGACGGGACACGCTTTAAAATGGATCCGAGATACATCCTTGAAAAAACACTGGATTATTTAAAAAAGCAAAATGTTTGTGACAGTGTGAAATTTCTGCCCGAACTTGAATTTTATATTTTTAGAAACATTGAAGTCTCAAATGATAAACTGAATACATACGTTAGAATTGACAGTGATGAACAGGATATTTTCAAATCTTACAACGGAAAGTCCTATCATGCTGATGCTCCGAGAGATCTATACTTTAATTTTAGGTCATATGCCTGTGAAATGTTGGAGGAAATGGGAATAAAGGTAAAATATCATCATCACGAAGTGGGACGTTATTCACAACATGAGATAGAACTCCAATTCGATACGGCAATCAGAACTGCGGATAATTTACAAATAGCGAAATATTACCTCAGGAATTTGGCATTAAATAACGATTTGATTCTGACTTTTATGCCGAAACCCATTTACAATGAAGCAGGAAACGGACTGCATTTTCACCAGTATCTGGAGAAAAACGGATTTTCAATTTTTGGAGACAAAAAAAATATACTGAGTGAAATAGGGCTTAACTATATAGGGGGAATAATAAAGCACGGAAGAGCCCTTTCAGCTCTTACAAACCCATCCACCAATTCTTACAGAAGATTAAATTCCGGATTTGAAGCTCCTGTGAACTTACAGTATTCGGAAGGATGCAGAGAAACGGCGATAAGAATACCCGCATATATAAAAGACATAAAGAGCATTGATATTGAGTTTAGGCCGCCTGATGCCACAAGTAATCCGTATTTGGCTATTGCCGGTATGTTGTTGGCAGGCATTGACGGTATACGAAATAAAATTAACCCCGGTAAAGCGGCAATATACGGGAAAAAGTACAGAAATGCAAAAAGAATACCATTGAACCTCGATGAAGCGATAGGAGAATTTGAAAAAGACAATAAGTTTCTGACTGATACCGGAGTTGTGGGCCATGACTTTATTAAAAAATGGGCCGAAATCAAAAGAAAAGAAAGTGCTGAAGTTAGTTTTCATCCTCATCCTTATGAATTTGAGATTTATTTCTAATGAGAGCTGTTATACAGAGGGTTAATTTCTGCAATGTTAAGGTAAATAACGAAACTGTTTCGGCAATTGACAAGGGTATTTTGATATTGATTGGAATCGAAAAAAGTGATACATTAGATATTGTAGAAACTTATTTTTCTAAAATTCTGAAATTGGGTATATTTAAAGATGAGAAAGGAAAGATAAGTAAGACTGTTTTGGATGAAAAATGTGATATTATGATAATATCACAAATAACGTTAATAGCAAATTTGAATAAAGGGAAGAAACCGGATTTTTCGAAATCGGCGGAAGTAAAAGAGGCGAAGAGATTGTATAAAAGTTTTGTTGATTTTTTTAAAAATACCGGTCTTAATGTTAAAACAGGAATATTTGGTGAATATATGAGAGTTTCTCTTGAAAATGACGGACCTGTTACATTTATATTGTAGGCGGATTTATGAGAAGTATGACAGGTTACGGAACTGCTGTAATTGATGAAGACGGTTATCAGGTAAAGTGTGAAATATCTTCAATAAACCATAGATATTTTGAGGCTAAAATTGTTTTACCCGAGAGTTTTGAGAATTTAAAAACGGAGTTGTCACAGTACATAAGAAACATTTGCATAAGAGGGAAATATTATGTAAAAATTTCTCTTACCGGTGATAAAAATGTAATTCCCGGTATTAATATGGATAAGGTGGATTCATATATTCAACTTTACAAAAAGTTGAGCGAGAAAATTAGTTTCAGTGAGATAGATTTTGTTTCATTTCTGTCACTTCCCGATGTAATTTCCATTGAGAAAGTCGAACAGGATGATTTTATCGATAAGTTTAAAAGGGTTATTGACGAAGCCATTGTCTCCATGAATCTTATTAAAGAGGAAGAAGGCAAAGCCATACAGGATTTTATTCTCAATGAATTGATGATAGTGAGCGATCTCATAGGGAGAATAAAAAAAGCATCAAAGGAATTGAAGGCGAAAAAAATTGAAACCGTTAAGAGCAAAGTAAAGGAGTTGCAACTTAACGATTTGCCGCAAAATTGTATTGAGCAGGAAATTGTTTTTCTTTCGGACAGATATGACATAAGTGAGGAGATACAGAGATTGGAGACCCACATGGAAAATTTAAAGAAGATTTTAAACGAGGAGCATGCCGGGAAAAAGATGGGGTTTCTCTTGCAGGAAATGGGGCGCGAGGTGAACACAATCGGTTCGAAGTTGCAGGACAGCACAATATCTTTTGAGGTTGTAAAAATAAAAGACAGCCTTGAAAAGATAAGGGAGCAGGTTCAGAATGTTGAATAGTAACGGTTTCATTGTAGTCATAGCAGCCCCCTCGGGTGCAGGTAAAACAACGATTTGTCATGAAATTGAAAAAAGAAGGGATGATATTGTTTATTCTATTTCCGCAACAACAAGACCGAAAAGGCAGAATGAAAGGGATAAAATCGATTATTACTTCAAAACCGAAGATGAATTTAAACGGATGATAAATGCGGGAGAATTCGTGGAATGGGCTGTTGTTCACGGGAATTATTACGGGACCCCTAAAAACAGCATAAAAGAGCTGATTGACGGGAATAAAATTGTTATAATGGATATTGATGTCCAGGGGGCAAGAAGCATACGAAAAGTATTTCCCGATGCATCCGTACTTATATTTGTAATGCCTTCCGATGTAATGAGGCTGAAAGAACGCTTATTCAAAAGAAAACAGGATAATTTGGAAACCATAAAAACCAGATTGGCAAATGCCAAAGAGGAGATAGATTGTATAGACGAATTCGATTACATCGTAATCAACAATGAATTGGAAAAAGCCATTAAGGATGTTGATAATATCATAAATGCCGAAAGGTTAAAAACATCAAGAAATAAAAAACAGATAGAAAAATTTAAGGAGGATCTTAAAGATGAAGAAAGAATTCTTTAGCGTGGAAGAAATATGGGAAAAATATCCCAATAAGTATCTTGCCGTTATATTGACTGCAAAGAAAGCCAGGGAGATCAACCAGGAGTATGTGGATGCAATGAAAATGGAAGAAGCCATAGGCGGAATTATAGACAGACCTAAGGAAAAGCCGACTATTCTGGCACTGACAAGTATATTAGAGAACCCCATAAAAATTGAAAATGAAAAATAATATATTAATAGGGATCTCGGGTGGAATCGCAGCATATAAGATGCCCGGGTTGGTGAGATTATTCGTAAAAAACGGTTATAACGTTAAGGTTGTATTAACAGATAATGCCCGCCTTTTTGTTACAAGGGAGACTATTGAGGTGCTGTCCGGGAATGATGTTTATTCGGATGAATTGTCGGACAGGGATATCATTGATGCAATTCATATTGAACTGTCAAAATGGGCTGATGTTATTTTAATTGCCCCCGCTACATTTAATACGATAGGGAAAATCGCTTCCGGTATTGCGGATAATCTTCTCACAAGTGTTGTGGCGGCATCGGACCATAAAAAAATAGTATTGTCGCCGAGCATGAATGTTAATATGTGGGATAATCCTATACTTAAAGAAAATTTAAAAAAACTGAATAATTTGGGGATTAACGAAATTAATCCCGGTAAAGGTTATCTTGCATGCGGAGATACGGGAGAGGGGAGATTGCCTGACATAGAAATAATATTTGCTCATGTAAAGAGACATCTGGAAAAAGATAATTGGTTCATGGGCAAGAAATATATCGTTACAGCCGGCGGAACCGAAGAAGATATTGATCCCGTGAGGGTGATATCCAATAAATCATCGGGGAAGATGGGTATTGAAATAGCAAAGCAGCTCTTTTTTAAAGGAGCGGATGTTCTTGTCATAAAAGGAAGAACGGATGTTTCGGTACCGAAATATATTAACTATATTGAAGCAAAAAATACGAAATCAATGTTAAACTCAATGGAGAAGAATATTTCGGAGAATACGAGAATTGTAATGGCTGCCGCGGTATCCGATTTTGTTGTTAAAAACAAAGCAAAAAAGAAATTCCATAAGGATGAATTGAAAACAATCGAACTAAAAGATAATATTGATATAATAAAATCAGTAAGCCGTAAATATGCCGTACCCATAATCGGATTCGCACTTGAAAACGGAATAGATATGACAAAAGCAAAGAGAAAATTAAAAGAAAAGAAACTTAATGCCATAATTGTGAATGATGTTTCGGCAATAGGGAGTGAAAATTCAAAAATAAGGATTCTTAAAGACAGCGGGGATATAACTGAAGAGATATCCGGGACAAAGGAAAAAGTGGCGGAAGTAATTGTAAGTGAATTGAGAAATATATAATGGAGCGATACATAAATTTAAAAAGAGCTTTGGGACAAAAATATTTTATTATAAAAGATGAGATGAAACCGGAAAAGAACAGTGATTTTGAGAGAAAAAGAGCCCTAATGATTGAGATTTACAAGGAGCTTAAAAATTGCAGAAAATGTCCATTGCATAAAACAAGGACTAAATTTGTAATAGGGGCGGGCAATGTCGATGCCGATGTCGTTTTTATCGGAGAGGCGCCCGGCAGAAACGAAGATTTGCAAGGTTTGCCTTTTGTGGGAAGAGCGGGCAATTTACTTTCCAAATACCTGAATGAAATAGGTTTAAGCAGAGAAGATGTGTTCATAACAAACATCGTAAAATGTCGCCCTCCAGGGAACAGAGATCCGCTGGAAGAGGAGATTAACGCCTGTTTCCCGTATTTAACAAGGCAGCTTGATATAATTGCCCCAAAAATTATAGTGACATTGGGCAGATATTCTCTAAGTGCGCTTTTGGGAAGAGAAGTTAAAATTATGAAGGAGAGGGGGACCATCATAGATTTCAATGGAATAATGCTCCTGCCTATGTTGCACCCCGCAGCGGTTTTACGTAACGGCGGATTAAATGATAAGATGAGGGATGATTTTATGCTTTTGAAAGAGGTGATAAGCAGATGAGCATGGAAATACCGAGGTCTATAGAATCCGAAAAGGCTTTGCTCGGTTCGATGTTAATTTACAATGATATAATTGATGATGTGATTTCCGAGTTGGGAACGGACGAAGTGTTCTCCATTGAACAGCATAGAATTATATTCAGGGCAATAGTCGAGTTAAGGGAAGAAAGAAACGGTGCCGTAGACCAATTAACGTTAAAGGAACTTTTGAAACAAAAGAAATCTTTGACAAAAGCCGGCGGAGTTAAATATATAAACTCTTTAATAGAAGAGGAGTCGTTTAATGCCGAATCCTATGTTTCGATTATAAAAGACAAGTATGTATTGAGAAAATTGCTGGAAATTTCAGACAATATAAAGGCTAAGATTTACAACAGTGACAGTACTTCCGACGAGATTCTTGACTTTGCGGAGAAGAGCATACTTAACATTAAAATCAAAAACACAAAATTTGAACTTGAGGATATTTCCGAAATAGCGAAAAGCATCATAAACCAAGTCGGTGAAATATTCGAAAGCAAAAAACCGATAATGGGAATACCTACGGGATTTAAAGACCTTGATAGAATGATAAACGGTTTTCATAATGGGGAATTTGTAATAATTGCAGGAAGGCCATCAATGGGGAAAACGGCATTTGCACTGAACATTATGACAAATAATCTCAGAAATAATATTCCCATGGCTTTCTTTTCTCTTGAAATGCCCAACAGAGCACTTGTATGGAGAATGTTGTGCTCCATTAGCAGGGTGGATGCGTCAAGAATTAGAAGCGGTATGGTTTCCAAAAGTGATTATCAGGGAATTGTTACGGCAGCCGGGCAACTTGATAAAGCAAAGATTTATATCGACGATTCAAGTGGTTTGAACGAAATAGAGGTAAGAGCGAGGGCAAGGAGACTTGTCAATGACTATGATATTAAAATTATTTTTATCGATTATATACAGCTCATGAGCTCATCAAGACGTTACGACAGTAAGAATACGGAAGTTAGCGAGATTTCAAAATCGTTAAAATCACTTGCAAAGGAACTGAACATACCTGTTGTGGCTCTGTCACAGCTGTCAAGGGCTCCTATGCAAAGACAGAATAAGGAACCTATTTTATCCGACTTGAGAGAATCCGGTGCAATTGAACAGGATGCGGATGTTGTTCTTTTCGTTCACAGGCCGTATTTTATCGACCAATCCAAAGAAGAAGAAAAAAACACCGCTAAAATTATAATAGGAAAACAGAGAAACGGGCCCATTGGTACCGTTAGACTTCATTTTGACGGTAAAAGCACCAGGTTTGATGATCTCAGTGAAGAGACAATCACTATATAATTATGAATTTTGCGATCAACAGTATTGGCGGGATATTTTATACTCTGTTTTATTCCCTGTTTAAAAAACATAATATATATCATAAATTGGATTTAATAGTTCGTGAAATTGTCCGGATGGGAATTGAGTCGTTGGGCGTTGTTGCAATTGCATCGATACTGGGTGGATTGATTGCGGTATTTTTAATTGACCAGAGGCTCGGAGCATATATACCGGATTTTTATATCACAGAAGCTATTTCAAAATCCGTTATCATAGAACTCGGAGCGTTAGGTGCATCCATTGCTCTTGTGGGCAGATCGGGCACCAGGATAACCGCCGAGATTGCAACAATGAAGGTGAATGAGGAAATAGACGCACTCAAAACCATGGCAATCGATCCGTATGACTACTTAATATATCCAAAAATGACAGCATCCGTAATCTCTTATCCGATTATGGTTGTATTCAGTGAAATACTTTTTATTTTCGGAGCAATGATATTCATGGTTTATATCAAAGGTTTCGGGTTTAGAACATTTTTGTTCGGTATTCGAGAGCATTTTCGTATGCTTGAATTTATACAAAGCCTTGTTAAAGGAGCGGTATTCGGCATGGTCTCGACATCGATTTCGAGTTATTTCGGTCTCAATGCAAGCAAAGGGGCAAGGGGTGTAGGTGAAGCTACAACCAACGGCGTCGTTTATTCGGTGGTTTTGATATTCCTTTTCGATTACATAATAATCAGGATATTCAGCTTATGGTTATAGTTGACAAAATCACAAAGACATATAATAACAGAAAGGTTCTCGACAATTTAAGTATAAAAATTAATGACGAAGAAATTATAACCATAATAGGCAAGAGTGGAATCGGAAAGAGCGTTCTCTTAAAAACGATTATAGGTTTGGTTAAGCCCGAGAAAGGTAGGGTTATAATAGACGATCTGCCGCTCGAAGGGAAGAATATATACCTTTTGAGAAAGAAAATAGGATTTGTATTTCAGAAATCCGCATTGATAGAGTCATTAAACATAGGAGACAATATAGGGCTTGCTCTGAAGTTCGTGCAGAACATAGATCCCGAAACCATAAAGGGGAAGGTAATTGATGCCCTTGCAAAGGTCGAACTGAAGCCTGACGTAATGGAGCTGTTTCCGTCGAATATGTCCGGCGGGATGTTGAAAAGAGCGGCAATAGCAAGAGCAATCGTTTTAAATCCGAAATATATTCTTTATGATGAACCCACCACCGGTTTGGACCCCATTGTTTCGAGAACCATTGAAGACCTCATTGTCAATTTGAACAAAGATTTACATATAACATCTGTGATTGTAACACATGATTTGAACAGTGCAATAGGAATATCCGACAGAATTGCAATGTTATCCGATGGAAAGATAACATTTTTGGGAAATACGGAAAGTTTTGTAAATTCTAAGAATGGTGATATAATGGAATTTAGAAATTCATACTACTTAAAAACTGGAGAGTGATATGCAGAAAAATGATTATATAAAAGTAGGTTGGTTTGTTACGGCAGCACTTATTTTAACCGCCGTAGGTTTGTTGTGGATGAATAATATCAGTTTTAAGAGACATTACGTAAAGATAAAATGTTATTTTAACAATGTACACGGCCTCAAGTCGGGGGATCCTGTCTTTGTGAGAGGGCTCAAGATGGGGGAAGTGGGAACGGTGAGATTCTCCGGCGACAGCATTCTCGTAGAGATATTGCTTTCAAAAGATGTAAAATTGAAAGAGGATGCAACAATTACTCTTGTAAACACAACGGTGATTGCAGAGAATAAGTACATCGAAATCTTCCCCGGTTTTTCAACTGAGGAATATAACTATAAAAAGCCCATGCACGGTAATTACAGGGGGATTGATCAGATATTTACATTGTTCGACAAGCTAAAGGAAACAATTTCCGGTATGAAGAGTATTTCAGGTGATAATTCCAGTATGATTGGGAATGTAAACGAGATTTTAGCTAACACAAATAAACTTATTGCCGATGTAAGCGGTGACATACGGAATTCTTCGGAGAACATAAAAGCTACTTCTGAAAAAACTGACAGCTTAGTGAAAAATTTACTGGTGATCTCCGTTCAATTAAAGGAAATAACGGAGAAATTGAATGCCGAGAATAACAATATTGACAGATTCAGTAAGTCGGATTCTTTATACACAGAAACAATGAAGACAATTAACAATTTGGATGTTCTCATAAACGATATTAAAGAAAATCCCCGTAAATATATAAATCTAAACCTTATAAAGGTAGGAAATGGGAAAAAATAAACCGATTTTTGTATGCAGGGAGTGCGGATACGAATCTAATAAATGGTTGGGTAAATGTCCTTCCTGCGGTGCGTGGAACAGTTTTGTCGAATACACCGAAAGAGGCAATAAAGGGAAGAGGGAGGAGTTTAAATTTGATGCTTCGGCACCGCCTACCCCTCTGAACAGAATTGATTTTAAAAATGTAAAACGTTTTAAGACAGGCATAGGTGAATTTGACAGGGTGCTCGGTGGCGGTATAGTCCCGGGGGCTGTTATTTTAATTGGCGGTGAGCCGGGTATAGGGAAGTCAACCATTCTTATTCAGGTGGCAAATAAACTGGCTCGGAAGGGTATAAATGTACTTTATTCGACTTCCGAGGAGTCTCTTCAACAGGTTTCCCTGAGAGCGAACAGAACCGATTCCGTTTCCGAGAACATACTTTTGAGTTCGGAGTATTCCGTAAATAAAATAATACAATATGCGGAAAAATTTAAACCTGGTATTTTAATAGTGGATTCAATACAAACGATTTATGACGAGGAAACCGATGCACAACAGGGAAGTGTAAACAGTATAAAGGCATGTACATCAAAATTAATCAGATTTGCAAAGGCTACCAATATACCTGTTTTCGTGGTAGGACATGTAACCAAAGGGGGAATAGTGGCAGGTCCGAAAATCCTGGAGCATATGGTAGATGCCGTAATTTATCTGGAAGGAGACAGTAATCACGGATATAGAGTACTCAGAAATGCAAAGAACAGATACGGTTCCACCGATGAAATCGGTTTATTTGAGATGCATGAATCGGGATTAATTGAGGTAAACGATCCTTCCGAAATATTCCTGACAAAAGGAGGAGAATCCATATCGGGAACGGTTTTAACAGCAACAATAGAGGGTAGCAGACCTATGTTGGTTGAAATACAGGCAATTGCAGCCGAGACAAAATACGGCGTTCCTCAACGTTCGGTTAATGGTCCGGACTATAAAAGAGTAAGCACGCTGATTGCCGTGCTTGAAAAACGATTACACCTTTTTCTCGGCAATCAGGATATTTTCCTCAATGTAGTTGGGGGATTGAAGATCAAGGATCCGGGGATAGATCTTGCCGTATTGGTTGCGATTTATTCCAGTTACAGCAACAAAGCAATAGGCAAAAATATGGTTTTTATAGGGGAAGTGGGACTTGGCGGTGAGTTGAGGTCAATTGAGGGAATGAAGAGAAGGGTTGAAGAAGCTGTACGATTCGGTATTAAAAATATTGTAATCCCCCGCTATATAAAAGAGAAGATTGACGATGGAAGGGTAAATATAATAAAATGTAACAATGTAAACAACGTAATGGAGTATTTGAGAAATGTTTAATCTGTTTAAAAAAGTAAGCAAATATGATTACATACTTGACAGGGATTCGGTTTTTGACCAGAGAATTCTCAGGGTGATAGCTTATGGTTTTATCGACGGTAAAATAGCCATTCCAAAATATGTTTTTGCCGCTTTGAAATCAAAGGGAACAGAGAGAGAAAAAGAAACCCTGATGTTAATAAATAATTTGATAAAGAAAGGGACAGTTCACTTAACAGGTGAAATAGAGGGTAACGATTATCACAAATACCTAAAATTTTGCAAGGTACACAGCAGCGTTCTTATTACGTTAGGAGAAATAAAGAAAAGGCATTTTCTTTACAATAAAGTAAAATACATTTCCGTTTTGCAACTCTCAAAGTTACTTTCAAAAAATTACTATGTGGGAGACAAAATGGAGATTTACATCGTAAAGAAAGGAAAGGAAGCTATGCAGGGGGTAGGTTATCTGTGTGACGGCAGTATTGTTGTCGTTAAAGATGCAGCCCGATTTTTGGGGGAGAAGATTGAACTGCAGGTAACCGGCAGTATAAAAACGAGCAGAGGGCTGATGTATTTCGGAGAAAAGGTATAATGAATATCTCTGCGGTAATTCTGGCTTCGGGTAAAGGGAAAAGGATGGAAATTGCAGGGAAAAAGCAGTTCCTCCCTTTGAACGGGATTCCGGTGATTGCATATTCCGTAAATAAGTTTCTTAAAATTCCCGAAGTTAAAGAAATCGTACTTGTAATTTCCAGAGAGGATGAAGAGAGGGTTAAAGAGATAGCAGGGAAGGATGACAGGATTAAAATTGTTTTGGGAGGAGAAAGAAGGCAAGATTCATCAATCAACGGAGTAAATGCGGCAAAATATGATTTTGTGGCCGTTCATGATGCAGCTCGCCCCAATTTCAATGTTAAAACACTTAAAAAGATGATAAGCGAGTTAAATGCCCATGATTGTGTTGTCCCGTTTATTAAGGCGAAAGATACGGTGAGATATGGGAAAAACGGAATTGAGACATTGGAACGAAAACATATAAAATTGATACAAACACCCCAATTGTTCAGAAAAGAAAAGATACTGAAAGCTCTTGAACACACAAGGGGAATCGAAATTACCGATGATATGGAAGCATATTTAAGTTTGTATGATGACTATGAGTTTATTGAAGGTGATTATGATAATATTAAAATAACGACAATGGCGGATTTTCAAATGTTATCCGTTGTTATGAATAATCAATCCTTAAGGTCGGGATTCGGTTACGATTCCCACAGGTTGGAAAAGGGGGACGGTTTCATACTGGGCGGCGTCAAAATCGTAAGCGATTACTCGGTTATTGCACATTCTGACGGCGATGTAATTTTGCATGCTCTTATTGATTCTGTTCTCGGAGCAACGGGTAACGGAGATATAGGCGATTACTTTCCGGATACTGAAGAATGGACTAAAGGCATTTCAAGCGTCAAGATGCTGAAAGAGATTTTGGAGAAAATTCAGCCGGTTCGTATGATCAATGTTGACATTGTGGTTATATTGGATAAACCAAAATTGGGAAGTATAAAAAAACAAATAAAGAACAATATTGCTGATTATTTACATATAGATTCTAAAAGTGTATCGGTAAAGGCGAAAACACCGGAAGGAAGGCATAATGAAGAAAAAATTGAGGTATTTTCCCAGATACTTCTTAATAACTTTAATTGATTTACTCTTTTTTCACGGGTTTCTTCTCGCAAATACAACCGGTAAAGTAAGAATTATACATAGTATAAGCTCTCATTTTTCAGGTGAGTTGGCTACCGTTTTGATTTCCATGTTACCGATTTTCGAGTTAAGAGGAGGCATCCCCGTATCAATCCAATTTTTCCATTTGCCTGTTGCAACCGCTGTTTTTCTTTCCATTATCGGGAATCTTATTCCCGTGATATTTCTTCTTTTGTTTTGGGAGTGGCTTGCGGGTATTCTGTCAAAGAACAAAAAGATAAAAATATGGATTGATAAGCTACAGGGGGCTTCGCTCAAGAGGGGAAAAGTCATAGAAGACTACAAAGAACTGGGGCTTATGCTGTTTGTGGCGATTCCATTGCCCGTGACGGGAGCCTGGACTGGTAGTCTCGTTGCGGTTTTATTGGGACTCTCTTTTTGGAAGAGTTTTTTGTTTATATTTTTGGGAGTATGTATAGCCTCCGTTGTTGTAACCTCCCTTACATTATTGGGAAAGTTGGGAGCAATTATAGCAACGTTGGTGCTTTTGTCACTGTTGGTAATTTCAATCATAAAAATAATAATTGACAGAAACGGAAGAAATGAAAACACATAAATACTGGAGGTCATATGCTTGATATGAAATTCATTAAAGAAAATGTTGATGTTGTAAGAGAAGCAATAAAGAATAAAAGAGAAAAGGCTGATATAGACCTACTTGTTGAAAAGGACAATAAAAGAGTTGAGATTGTTAAAGACCTGGACAGATTGAGAGCCGAGAAGAACAGACTTTCCAAAAATGTAAGAAATCTCCGAAAGGGCAGTGCCGAATTTACGGATAACATTAATAAATCGAAAGAGATTGGAATAGAAATTAAGGAACTCGAAAGGAAAGTAAGAGAATTAAAGGATGAGATATATAAATCATCGCTGTGGATTCCAAATATCCCGCACAGCAGTGTTCCCGTGGGTGATGCCACCGCAAACAAAATTATGAGAGAATGGGGGAAGAAAAAACAGTTTGGTTTTACTCCAAAATCTCACGTTGATTTAATAAACGACCTCGGACTCATAGACTTTGAAAGGGGCGCAAAGATATCGGGAACACATTTTCCGTGTTATGTCGGTAAAGGGGCAAAGCTTGAAAGAGCGCTGATTAATTTCATGCTTGACTATCATATTGAAAAACAGGGGTATACGGAAATGTTCCCTCCGTTCTTGAACAACAGAGAAACGCTGACCGGTACGGGACAGCTTCCGAAATTGGAAGAAGATATGTATTATGTGGGGAAAGATGATATGTTTTTAAACCCCACGGCGGAACCTCCTGTGACTAATTTTCACAGAAATGAAGTTCTAAACGAAGATGAATTACCAATTAAATATACGGCGTATACTGCTTGCTTCAGAAGGGAAGCGGGTTCCTACGGGAAGGAAACAAGAGGGCTCAAACGTGTTCATCAGTTCAATAAGGTGGAAATGGTAAAATTCACAAAACCCAACGAGTCATACAACGAGTTGGAAAAATTGTTGAACGATGCCGAGGATATTCTAAAAGCTCTGGAATTACCGTACAGAATCGTTTTATTATCCACCGGAGACATGACATTCGCTTCCGCAAAAACCTACGACATAGAAGTTTATGCCCCGGGGAGTGATGATTATCTTGAAGTTTCAAGTGTCAGTAATTTTGAGGATTTTCAGGCAAGAAGAATGAATATAAAATACAAAAGCAAGGCGGACGGGAAACTTCACCTTGTACACACATTAAACGGTTCCGGGCTTGCAACGCCGAGAACGTTTATTGCCATACTGGAGAATTATCAATTGCCCGACGGCAAAATCAAAATCCCTGATGTATTGCTGCCTTATATGGGAGGTATGGAGATCATTGAATAACGAAGCCGCCATAGAAAATGTTATAATCCAAGCGGGTAAACGCTTACATTCAGCCGGTTTAATCGCGTCCTCCGACGGGAATATAAGTGTCAGAAAGAATAATCGGATTTATATAACCCCTTCCGGAGTAAATAAGGGTTTTCTAAAAAAGAATGATATTGTAAGTGTCCCCGTTGAAATTGTATCCATTGAGGATATTACCCCCAAACCTTCCATTGAATTTTTTATGCATAAAGCCGTGTATGAAGGCAGGAGTGACATAAATGCCGTTATACATGTTCATTCCCCCTTTTCTACGGTTTTTGCCGCAAGAGGAATACTCCCGGATTATTCAACACTTCTCGAAACAAAGTTACTTCCGAAAGCCGATATTGTTGCGGAATTTGAGCCGGGATCGATTGAACTTGCAGATGCAGTAGGTAAATCGGCAAAAGAATACGATCTTATTTTACTTAAAAGACACGGACTTGTGGCAATGGGGGCAGATATGGATATAGCCTTAAATAACATAGAAAGGTTTGAATTTTTATGCAAAATAGATCTGTATTTAAAGTTTTTGCGGTAATATTTTTATTATTCTTAACTACAGGGTGTATACATAGACTGAGATTCAGAGCAGAGCCACAAATAAGAGTTCTGCTTTTTACCGGTGCATCAAGAGCCACTTTATCATCCGATTGTGATTTAATTGTTGAAACAAACGGGATGAGAGGATTGTCTCCTTCGTACTCCGTTTGGGAAGTTGAATACAATAACGGTAAATTATCGGCACATATTAAAGATAAATTCATTAAAAATATAGGGGATTATGTTAAATTTTACACAAAAAAACCATGGGGTACCGTTTATCTCGGGGGAAAGGGTTATAAAGGAGGGATTACATTTAAACTCAATGGGAGCGGGTTAGAGGTAATCAATGACGTTCCTTTGGAAACATATTTAAAAGGTGTGGTACCTTATGAAATAGGTAATTTGGGGATGGACAAAATAGAAGCCGTGAAAGCCCAAGCAGTTGCAGCAAGAACATACGCAATTCGAAAGGTCAGGAACGGACAAAACAGGGACTTTGATGTATATAATGATGTCAGAGATCAGGTATATAAAGGTGTTTTGGACAACAGTAACGTTACCGACATGGCTTGTGATGCGACAAGGGGTATTATCTTGACATACAAAGGGAAACCGATAGATGCCAAATATTCATCCACATGCGGAGGTGTAACGGCAGATGCGAGAGAATTATGGACGGATAAGAAAATTCCTTACTTAACACCTGTTATCGACGCCAAGAGTTTTCTGATATTCAAGGGAAAGGCATTCTGCTCTGCGTCAAAATATTCAAATTGGGAAATAGATTACACTCGCGGGGACTTTTATGATTTAATTAAAACCAACTTACGGACGTTAACCGGGAAGCAACCTGACGATGTGGGTTCCGTGAAATCAGTTGTTATAACGAAGAGGGGTCCCTCGAGAAGAGTCACAGAGGTTATTGTATACACTACCAAAGGAGAATTCAGAGTCGAAAAGAATAATATAAGGTTACTTATGAAAAACACATCTGATCCTTCAAAATCTTTATTGAGTACATATTTTACATTGAAGATTGGTTTAAACAATGTGAGAATCATAGGAAAAGGGTTCGGACACGGTGCCGGAATGTGTCAATACGGAGCCATGGGAATGGCAAAGTCAGGTTACAACTACAAAGACATACTAAAGCATTACTACAGAGGGGTTCATCTTGAAAAGGTGTATTAGCGGCATTATTTTGCTTCTTATTGTTTTAATTCCCGAATTTTTATACCCTGCCAACAGGATAGATGCAATATCTTTTAAAGGTAACAGCAATATTTCCAGCAAAGAGATATACAAAGCAATAAATTATGATAAAAAGGTAAAATATCGATTTGATAATCTTTCAAAATTTAAAAAAGAAATATTGAAATTGTATAAAAATAACGGTTTCTTTGATGCCGAAATAACATATGAATTGGTAAAAAAAGAGGATAAGAATAATATAGTATTTGATATTAAAGAGGGGGAACAATATAGGATAGGGGAGATAGATGTAGAGGGGAACAGTGTACTGGAAAAAAAACAAATACTTAAATTGATGAATTTAAAGATCAATTCACCGGCAAAAATAGAAAATATAAAGAAAAGTGAGTTGAGTATAGGTAAATACTATTCGGATTTAGGCTATCTTTATGCAAATGTGTTTACAAAAATAGATATTATGGGTAAGGCTGCCATCTTACTGAAAGTGATAATTGATGAAGGCTCGGAGGTCTATGTAAATTCCATTGATATTAAAAATTTAGGAAAAATAAATAAAAGAGTTGTAACCAGGGAATTGGAGTTAAAGAGAGGGGCTCCGTGTTCGTACGGAAAGCTCATTAAATCACAGAGTAAAATGTTTGAAACGGGTTTATTTAGTGATGTTCATTTTAAAATAGAGGGAATGGAAGATAAAAAGGATAGTGTAGACATTGTTTTTTACTTGACGCCGGCTAAAACACACTGGATATTTGCAGGATTAAGTTACGAAACGCCCGATATAATGGCCGTTAACGGGGAGTGGGGTTTTAACAATCTTTTTAATATGAATAATTGGATAAAATTTAAGGGGAGAGTTGCTTACAGTATACATTCCGGTTATCAATACAGATTAAACGGGTACTATCTGAATCCCTATTTTCTAATTAAAGAACTTTCATTAAAATTGAGTGTGGATTACTATGACAAAATATACAGGGATTATATCGATAAATCAAGATATGTTGAATTATCTTTGGGGAAACAATGGTTAAACAACAATTTTATATCATTTAACCTTAACATACAAAACTCGAGCTATGATTCTATAATAGGCGGAGTCAGAATACCGCAAACTATTTACTACACGAATAGTGCTTATATGGATTTAAACAGGGATTATACGGACAATTTCATGTTTCCCAAAAGAGGTTTCAGATATTACTTGAAGTTACAATATTCCGGAGGAATATTAAGAGGGAACAACAATTTCTATAAGGGCTATTTTTCCGTTTCCTGTATAAAGAATTTTAAAAATTTCATTTTTTCGGCAAAGAATCAAATAGGTTCAATAATTCCTTTTTATCCTTCAAACATCACCAATATTTCGTATGACCAGGAGTTTAGATTGGGAGGGGCATATAATTTACGGGGATATAATGAGAATTCACTGGGAACAGCCGATATTTATAATAATTACGGAGGGTTAAATCTATTGTGTATTAATCTTGAAACTACCTCTCCTTCAATATACAATTTTTCCGTTTCGGTATTTATGGATATGGGCGTTCTCAACGACACGTTGAAGTCAATTTTCAAAGAAGAAGATTACAAATATGATGCCGGTATCGGAGTCAGGTATATAACACCGATAGGTCCCATAAGGCTGGATTGGGCGTACCCATTTGATGGCAGCAATAAATACGGTAAACTTTATCTCGCAATAGGGACAATTTATTGATGAAAAAATATATAACGTTCTACGTTCTCTTTTTAATTTTAGTATTTGCAATAAGCATTTTTATAATTGTAGTAGGTGATAATTTAAGTAAGCAAATAGATTTGAAAATCAGGCAGATGACAACTAATATCATAAACGGAAATGTTAAAAGCGGAGAAGTGTTTGTTCAATATAACGGTAAGATTATTATTAAAAATATATCCGTTTTCAGACCCAATGGTGAAATATTGTTTGTTCCCTCAACGGAGATAAGGGTAAACTGGCTGAAGTCTATCTTCTTTCGAAGATTCGTAATAAATAACATAGTGTTTAATTCTCCGAAGATGAATCTGTTTATGGAAGGGAAGAATCTGAATATAATAAACCTGTTTTCGGTGGAGCATAAAAATA
>WFRF01000219.1 GCA_015486655.1 Caldifarciminota bacterium
ATTTTATAAAACCGCCACCCCTTGCAGGCGATTTGGTAAAACCCGGAGGTATGGCAATTCTGGTGGTACCCATTGATTTGCAGGCGCCGAAAGGAAGATTAATACTGCCACAAGTCCAGACAATAAGGGACATTCTTGATAATGACGGAGCCTCGATTGTAGTTAAGGAGAGGGAATTGAAAAATGTCATTGATAACTTAAAAGTTAAACCGGATATAGTAATAGGAGACTCACAGATCGTATTAAAGATGTGTGCCGATGTCCCTATCGACATTAAATGTACTACTTTCTCCATTTTGTTTGCCCGTCTGAAAGGTGATTTGTCGGAAGCTGCTCGTGGGGCGGCACATTTGGAGAATTTAAGGCGAGGCGATAAGATCCTTATTGCTGAGGCATGTTCACATCACCCCCTTGAGGACGATATAGGGAGAGTTAAGATCCCCAGATGGATACGGCAATTTGTGGGAGCGGATATAGAGATCGATTCATTTGCCGGGCATGATTATCCGGACAATCTATCGGAGTACAATGCCGTTATTCATTGCGGTGGTTGTATGATTACGCGAAAGGAGATGTTAAACAGAATAAAATATTCAAAATCGGAAAATATCCCTATAACCAATTATGGTGTTGCCATTTCATTTTTGCAGGGCGTTCTAAAACGGACCCTCGAGCCTTTCCCTGCTGCACTGGAAGCTTATGAAAGAGAAATGGATTTAATTAACATGGAGGTATAAAATGACAAAATCGGTGGAAAAATTCATTAATGAGACTATCAAACAGGATCAAATAGACAGATATCTCGAAGATGGTAACGATTTCATAAATGATGATGAAATCTGGAGAAAAATAGAGGCAAACAAGAATCCCGACAAGAGCCGAATTAGAGATATAATGGCTAAATCTTACGATATTCAAACACTGTCTCCTGACGAAACTGCTGCTCTCATCAATTTGAAGGACGAGTCGTTGTGGGAGGAGATATACGATTTGGCAGGGAAAATAAAGCGCAAGGTGTATGACAACAGGATTGTAACATTTGCCCCTCTTTACTGTAGTAATCTCTGCGTCAACAACTGTTTGTATTGTTCATTCCGCTATGATAATAAAGAAAAAGTGGCAAAACGCTTAAACATGGATGAAATTAGAAAGGAGACAGAGGTGTTGGCGGGAGAAATAGGTCACAAACGTTTAATTGTGGTTTACGGGGAACATCCGCTGTCAGATGCGGATTATATAGCTGATACAATAGAGACAATATACAGTGTTAATGTAAAAACGAGGAAAGGATACGGACAGATCAGGAGAGCGAATATAAATGCGGCACCAATGTCAATTGAGGATTTATCAAAGTTGAAAAAGGTGGGAATAGGGACTTATCAGGTATTTCAAGAAACGTATCATCATGAAACATATAAGAAAGTTCACCCTCAAAACACATTAAAGGGGAATTACAGGTGGAGACTCTACTGCCATCACAGAGCTATGGAAGCAGGTGTGGACGATGTGGCAATCGGTGCATTGTTCGGATTGTATGACTGGAGATTTGAGGTGATGGGTCTTCAATACCATACGTTGGAATTGGAAAAGCGGTTTAACGATGTAGGTCCTCACACAATATCGTTTCCGCGTCTTGAACTGGCAGCACATGCCCCTCTTACGGAACATTCAAAGTATAAGGTATCAGACGAGGATTTTAAGAAATTGGTAGCTATTATAAGGTTATCCGTACCATATACGGGAATGATACTCACGGCAAGAGAACCCGCAAAAATCAGAAGAGAGATAATACCAATAGGTATTACACAAACTGATGCTTCCACAAAAATAGGAATCGGAGCTTACAGCGACAGGTACGACAAGCAGGAAATTGAAAAGCAGCAATTTGCCTTGGGTGATACGAGAAGCTTGGATACAGTAGTCAGGGAGTTAGCAGAAATGGGTTATATAACATCATTTTGTACGGCAGGTTACAGGTGCGGCAGAACAGGAGAACATATAATGGGGCTTTTGAAGTGCGGTGCGGAGGGGCACATGTGTAAACTAAATGCAATACTTACATTCAAGGAATGGTTGGACGATTTTGCAAGTGAAGAAACTAAGAAAGTGGGAGAGAAATTGCTCAAAAAAGAGATTGAAGAGACGAAGGAAAAACTTCCCGAATCCTATGAAAAACTTTTGGAATATTACAAGAGGACAAACAATGGCGAGAGAGACCTTTTCTTCTGATGATCTGCGTGAAAGATTAAATCGGCTTGCAGAAGATATTCAAAAAAAATATAATATTAATGTATGGTTTGTAAAAATATTTGGTAAAAGGTTATCGTATTATGCAGGGGAGATAGAAATTAAATTATTACCTGCAAAACATATAAGACTCAATGATAGGTTTGGTATTGTAACATCGGAATGGGGAAAATTGGGGAAAAAGCAAATGGAAGATATTATAAGTTTTGCAAAATCCATTTTGGAGAGTTATGAAGAAAAATGAAATGCTAGAGTATTTATCAGACCGTGAAAACGATACTTTATTCCGATTGGCAGATTCTGTTAGAAAAGAATATATGGGAAATAAAGTATATATTAGGGGTATTGTAGAATTCTCAAACTACTGTTGCAGGAACTGTTTCTACTGCGGATTGCGTGGTCCGAACAGTAAGATTCAGAGGTATAGAATGTCTCTTGAGGAGATTTTAAGTGTCGTTCAAAGCATTTATGAGAAGGGGATAAGAACGGTAGTTTTACAATCCGGAGATGACTATTATTATTCGCGCAGTGATATATGTAAAATAATTTCATTAATTAAGAAGAAATTCGACATGGCAGTTACACTTAGTATAGGGGAGAGGGAAAATGAGGACTATAAGGCGTTTAGAGATGCCGGAGCCGACAGGTATCTGATAAAGTTTGAAACTTCCAGTAAAAAGTTATATAATAAATTACATCCCGGGCAGCAATTCAACAGGAGGTTAAAAATTTTGGATGTACTGAATTCTTACGGTTATCAGGTGGGGACCGGTTTTATGGTTGGTTTACCCGGGGAAACAATGGAAGATTTTATA
Source organism: Caldifarciminota bacterium (assembly GCA_015486655.1). Classification (GTDB taxonomy): domain Bacteria; phylum Hydrothermota; class 32-111; order QNBC01; family QNBC01; genus QNBC01. The sequence continues at coordinate 3,063 of WFRF01000219.1, forward strand.
AACAATATAGTTCTTGCAAAAAAAATTGATCCCGATATGATAGGTATAGGACCATTTATACCGCAAAAGGATACTCCTCTCGGGAATTACGGTAAAGGCAGTGTTATAAACACGTTAAAAGCGATAGCATTATTGCGGATAAACCTAAAAAGGGCGCATATACCGGCTACCACGGCGCTTGTCACATTGGATGATAGAGGACTGGAAAAAGGACTTCGTAGCGGAGCCAACGTTATTATGCCGGATTTCACCCCTGATAAAGAGAAGAGCAAGTATGTTATTTATGACAATAAAAGAAGAATAACTCTGGAATCTGCAAAAAAGGCGGCAAAGGACGCAAACAGGGAGCTATCTCTTGAAAGGGGGGACTCTCTAAAGAGAAAGGAGGCCGTTTATGAACGTTGATAAAATATTGAAAAGGTACAATGCCGACAGAGAAAACTTAATACAGGCTCTGCACGACATACAGGACAATACGGAGGGTAATTATCTGAGAACGGGAGATCTTAAAAAGGCAGCGGATTATTTTCATATGTCATTATCCGAAATTAACGGTGTTGTGGAATTTTATTCGATGTTTTCCAAAAAACCGCGAGGGAAGTATATTATACGTGTGTGCCAGTCGCCGCCCTGTTATATAAAAGGAGCTTTTAATGTTCTCGGTGAGCTGAAAAATCTTTTAGGTATAGATTTGAATGACACAACCAAAGATAAACTTTTTACGCTTGAAACCACAAGTTGTCTGGGAGCATGTGATGAAGCTCCCGTGATGTCCGTTAACAATATAATATACGGAAAGCTAAACACTGAAAAAATAAAAAATATTATAAAGCATTACAGAGAAGAAAAACGGGGAAAATGAAATTGGAGGCAATATGACAAAGAAAGTTAAAATATATGTCGACAATAAAGAGATTCTTGCTGAAGAAGGGGCAAACCTTTTGCAGGTGGCAAGAGATTCCGGTATCGAC
>WFRF01000220.1 GCA_015486655.1 Caldifarciminota bacterium
TCTTATTCTACGGTAGAGGCGGTACAATTCTTCTCCCGCGGGCTTTCGGTTCGGGTGAATTATCGTATACTTCAATCACATTGTAAACAACGGCAATGAACATCCTTGAAAACTTACCGTGAAAATAGCTGTGAATAAGATTTGCATACTTTACAATGGCTTTCTGATAATCGGTAAGGTTCGGATTATCCGGGTGAAGAAGCTCGGGTACGGCTTTTACTTCGAAACAGGGGATATCAAGAAAGACAATGGAAACATTAGGATATTCCATTTCATTTAAAAATGTCCCGGTTTCAAAATCTTTTGTGGAATAAAGCTCAAGGGAAAGAAGACGTTTTCTGTCGTAGTATTTATCCACATTATTGTAGAGATCAACAAGTGTTTTGAGTTTTACATCAAAGCCTTTATCCTTTGTGTCTTCCAATATTTTAATAACATCGTTAATTTTATCCGCTTTCGGGCAATAACCCATGCCCTTTACGGCGTTGTTAATCTTGAATCTACTGTCGTTTCGGGCAATACCGTAGGAGGCAACCATTCCGTTATGCGGACCGGCCAAGCCGGGCATTTTCCCCTTTTTAATATCTTCTATAGTAGCAATCCTTCTTTCCACACTCCACTTTATAAATTTATCCGGTAAGGGTTTTAATGCATAATTCTCCCATTTGCCGTCAATTTTAGCTGAAATTTGATCATTATCAAAGACTTTAATGTTTTTTTGTACGAAATATCCCTTGTCATTCCAAAAGTTAATTTTTGAATGTTCCAGATTCATACCATCTCCCATTAAAAAACAAACATTTGCAAAGAGTATCAAGAATAAAAGCAGTTTCTTCATATATCCTCCTATTTTTTTCATAATAACATATCAACTGATTTTGTCAATAATCGACAACAACGATACGGCAGATAGGCAAGGAAATATTAGCGATTTCGTCGCAAAAAGTGACTGCGTCACAAGTAAGAAGTAGGGAATAAGTGAATATAATAAAATCACTTCCGATTTAACTTCTCAGTGAACACCCCGTCCTGACATTCGTCAGTCCATCCCTCTTGCCGAGGGGAATTCAATAATGTAACCCCTCAATCCGATAAAACCAGACAGCTCCCCTTAAAGAGGAGCAGCTATTCACATGGTAAGTCCATATGATTCTATGAATATGCAAGCCCCTTATTGCCGAGGGGAATTTAATATGGGAAGCCCATGTGTCTTGTTAATTATAAGTATTAAAATACTTGCATAAAATATATATTTCATATATAATTTAAAAAATTAAAGGGAGGTATTATGAAAGAAAAGATTTCCAAAACAACAGTTCTGTTACTCTTATTAGTTACTTCATTTGTTAATTTGTATCCGCTGTCTAAAAACATAGAAACGGAGGAAATTTTGAATCTCAAATGGGGGAAATCGCCTGGAGAAGTAGGATTGGAGAAGGTTATGAATGTTATGGGACCTCGCAGTTTTTATGTGGATAGGAATAAAAATTCATATATATTGGATAACCGTAACTACAGGATTGAAATATTTGATAGCTCAGGGGAATACACAAAAGATATTAGCTTGAAAACCATTTCAAGTTATTCAGTCATAAAATTTACCGACTTGATTGTTGATGACAGTCAATATATATATATTCTGGGTTATTATATGGGAAATACGAACCCGATTTCACCGATTTCACTGACAACCATAAAAAACGGCCAAGTTGTCAATGAAAACAATTATAATTATATAAAATTTAAAGCGAGCACGGGAATTAAGAATATTACTTATTTATCCGGTAATCCTCTGAAGGAATTTATGACAGGGAGTGAAAAACTCTTCATAAGAGACGGAAGAATATGGTTAGATCTCGGAGATTATACCTATTTATTAGGCAAACTTCCATATTACAAAAAACCGCCTAAAAAGTTAGGATTGATAAGAAGGATACCTGAAAATACGAAATATTTTAAATCCGAAATAAGCCATGATATTGATATGGAAAAAATATTAAACAAAAAATATGGCAGTGATTGGGTATATGTAGGGGAATATAATAATCAGTACATAATAAATACAGTGGATGACTCAATATCAATTTTTAAAAAAGACGGTAAATTAGCAAAAAGAATAGATATGGGCTTCAATATTAAATATTTTACAGGCAATTACCTGTTGTTATCTCCAGAAGGTATTCTTTATGTAATGGAAAATGATTCCGCGGGAATGAAGTTGTCTGCCGTTAGATTAGCACAATGGGGAATTTGATTATTGACATTGAGAAATATTTGTGGTATATATTCACGATTCTGGGGAGTCGTATAATGGCAGTACGCAAGACTCTGGCTCTTGTTATCGGGGTTCGAATCCCTGCTCCCCAGCTTTACTATTCATAGAGGGATGAGAACCCTTGAAACGAAGTTTCAAATTGGGTTCGTGTACATCCCTTTTTACTTCTCTCCAAGGAAGCACATAAGTGAGCACGCGTAACGCTATCCCTGCTCCCCAGCTTTAATATTCATAGAGGGATGAGAACCCTTGAAACGAAGTTTCAAATTGGGTTCGTGTGCATCCCTTTTTACTTCTTTCTAAGGAAGCATCTAAGTGAGCACGCGCAACGCTATCCCTGCTCCCCAGCTTTACTATTCATAGAGGGATGAGAACCCTTGAAAAGAAGTTTCAAATTGGGGTAGTGTGCATCCCTTTTTACTTCTCTCCAAGGAAGCATCTAAGTGAGCACGCGCAACGCTATCCCTGCTCCCCAGCTTTATTATTCTCACTTTCCAGTTCCCATTTATTAATATGTCATTCCGGACTTAATCCGGAATCTCATTGAGATGCTGAACAAAGTTCAGCATTACATTAGTGCAAATCCCCCTCGGCAAGAGGGGTGGCGCGTAGCGACGGGGTATTTATTGAGCCATACGGACTTCCCGTTTATAATTAATGTTAAGTATTGTTTTTAATAAATGATAAGTAATGATTGTAGTAAGCATTAATTAACATATTGACATTACGGCATTTATATGATATTACTGTTAAGTAATGAAAATCAAAGGAGCAAGTAATAATGATAGATAAATCAAAAATTCGTATTCCCGATCCGGATTTTGGCAGTGACTTGATTTCAATTATTTTGGATTTGGAAACTTTAAGAACAAAAATATTGATCGGTGATGTGCCGCCCTATATCTTTTTCCAGTTAAAAGAAATATTTCAAATATTGGAAACGCTGGGGTCTGCAAGAATTGAGGGTAATAATACTACTTTAAGTGAATATGTGGAAAAAATAATTGAGCAAAGCCCCGGAAGAGATGAAAGTCAAAAAGAGATTGACAATATTAATGAATGTATTTCATTTATTGAAAAAAATACTAACGAGAATACAAAAATTGACAGAGCCTACATTTCCGAATTACACAAAATTCTGACGAAAGATTTAACTCCACCACCGAAAGGAGAAGGTTCAAAAACTCCGGGTAAGCTCAGAAAACATAATATAAAAATTATGGGTTCAAAATTGAAGTCTCCAGATTATGCAGTGTTAAAAGATTATTTTGATAATTTTATTAAATTTATAAACTCTAATTACAAAATACAATATCAACTTTTAATGGTTGCTGTTGCTCATCATCGTTTTGCATATATACATCCGTTCGACAACGGAAACGGGAGAATGGGAAGACTTCTCAATTATACACTTCTCATTAAACTGGGATTTAAAGTAAAGGAAGGGAGGATTATAAATCCATCTTCTGTTTTTTATGCAAACAGGAACAAATATTATAGGATGCTATCAAAAGCAGATTCTTTAAAGGATAGAGATATTTTGGCTTGGTCTGAATATTTTTTACGGGGATTAAAAAATGAAATAGAAAAAATTGACAGTTTGATGAGTGTGGCGTATGTGAGGAATAACATACTTATTCCGGTTGTTAATTTTGCATTGGATAGAAGGTTGATAACAGAGACAGAGTATAAAATTTTGGAATATTTAATCAAAAAGAATGATATGGCAATAAAATCGGAAGAGTTAGAAATATTCGGAATTACAGGTTCCGTAAGAAAATCTCGTTTTATGGCTCGCCTTAAAGAGAGAAAAATAATTCAACCGGTTAAGGAAAACGGGCGTATTTATACAATACGATTTGTTAATAATTATCTCTTGCGAGGAGTTATTAAGCAACTGGAAGAGAAGGGGTTTATTACGGAATTTTTGAATAAAAATTAATTTTATACGGTCTTCCCATTAAATTCTCAACTCACTTCTCACTTTTTATGTCTCTATACCTTCCCATTATTTAACAGTATAATCTCATTGAATTAAAACTGAAAATATGTTATTAATAGATGTTGTATGAAAGGCGATAAACTATTTTATGATTAATAAAACCGTAAAGATAATATACCCGATTCTACTGCTCACCGTTTCCATAATATTAATAATGTTTTCCGTAAAATCTATAAATGTAAGTAATATTCCCTTAATTTCTACCGTATTTCTGATTCTGCTTGTAATCGATTACTTTGATCTGTATGGAGACGAAAATATCTATTTTAACTTAGGTCCCAAGATGATACTCGTTTTCACTCAGGGGTGGCAAACGGCGGCGATCGTTTCGGCTTTGGCAATGATAATCAGTTCTACAATCAGAAGGAAATCTCTCGGGAGCGAAACCATATTAAGATTTTCAAAGGAATACATTACAGCGGTATTAATCGGATGGTTATTTTTAGTTTCATTCGGGAAAAGTACTGCTTTCTCCGAGTCATTGAATATGCTTATAGACGCATCCTTATTCCTTATTATCGGTTTATTTATCGAATCTTTATTTGAACTTCTAAGGAAACTCATAAATAAAGATAAAATTGATTCCCACCTTCTTGTTTGGACCGAAAGATATCTTTTTATTTCGATGCTGTCAATTATATTTTCCTTTGCCTCGTATTTTTTATGGGTTCACGGTAATCAATTTATTTCAAACATTTTTATTTTGTTCTTCATTTTGTTTGTTGTTATAATATATCTCCAAAACAAAAAGTATCAACAGGTGCAGTTATCTGTCAATGTTATGGAAAATATTAATTCCATTCTTTCGGAAGTAAAGAGAAAAGAAGACATAAGCGGGTTAAACGATTTGTTATCAAGCAATCACGTATTAAATAAAATGATCTCCGGATACTATTATTTCATAAAGAATAAAAATCGAAATTATGAAGGGCTGCAACATTTCAAACAAATTGAATTGATACCGGAAATTAAATCCGATATATTGAACAATATTGGTAATATAAAAAGAAATATAGAAAAGCGGTACAAAAATATGATGGTTATTGAAATAAAAAAGAAATACATTAAAGGTGTACTTTGTCTTGAGACAAAATATTCCAACAGAGGTGAATTGCCCGAAAGTATAAACGATTATATTAATGATTATTTCAATTATATTTTTGACAATATCCAGATAAAAAATAAATTGGAAGATGATTACGCTCAGACAATAGAGGCAATAGTTAATTTAATAGAGGCAAAAAATCCTACAATAAAAGGACACTCCAACAGAGTTTCTTACTATTGCTATGAGATCGGTAAATTATTGGGTTTAAGTGAAAACGAAATAGAGGATCTAAGGATTTCGGGGTACTTGCATGACATCGGAATGATCAATGTTCCCGAGTATATTGTCAGGAAACCTGAGGCTCTTACAACCAAAGAATACGAAGAAATAAAGAAACACCCCGTTACCGGTTATAATTTGATTAAAAACATAGAATATTTGAAAAATGTTCTTCCCGGAATACTGCAACACCATGAGAGAATCAACGGGAGTGGTTATCCTTACGGACTTAGCGAAGATGAAATATCGCTTCAAGGAAAAATTATAGCGGTGGCGGACACATTCGACGCAATGCTTTCCAACAGAACATACAGAGCGGGTTTAAGTGTGGAGTTTTCGTTAAACTTTTTGAAAAAGAAGAGCGGGACATTATACGACAAACATATCTGCGATGTATTTATAAAGGGGATAACCGATAAATCAATTAAGATAATGAGGCGAGACGATGATATTGTTTACTAACCAGAGAATCGACAGTCTGAAACATTTATATTTATTTCTTTTAATAGTTGCTTCATTTGTAGTTGCCGTTAAAATACCGCAATTCCATTTTGAAAGTCATTTTATTGCTATATTTCTAACAATTCTTATTGCAGGTTTGATTCCGTTAAAGATTGATGAAGAATTTGATATTTCCCTGATTTCCGGGTTTGCGTTCGTGGCGTTACTGAAGTACGGGTTTGAAAAATCATTTATTCCTTTAATTATAATAGTATTTCTTGCATATTTTTTCAAAATATACAAGAATTCGACAATCAAAAGAACATCTTACAATGCTTTTTTTAATACGTTGTTTTTGGTTTTATCCAATAGTTTGGGGTTATTTTTATTTGAATTAATGAACAAGGTATTGCCTGCAAATCTATCTCTTGTTTTTGCATGGATTTTTGTAATTGCTTCCGATTTTGCTCTCGTATGGAAATATTTAAAAACAAAGAGCAGAAATGATATGTTGTTTTTTATTTCGATTTCTTCATTTACATACATAATCGCTTTCATTTCTTTCTACATATTGTTTGCGTACGATCTTCTGTTTTATACGATATATTCCTTTTCCGTTATACTGTTTTTTGTGTATTTACATTTGATACAGGTCAATGAGAAATTTGTCGTTACTTTAACTGAAAGCCTAAACAAACTGAAAGAGATACGAATAGAGGGGGAAAGCAGTAGCGTAAAGGAATTATTGAAAAATTTGTATTACAGTATTAGCAGATATTTACATTTAATTTGTGTAGGGATAAATGAAATCATGGATAAAGAAGAAAATAATTACCTATATTGCACAAAAGCCGAACAAAAGGGACTTATTAATAAACATCTTGATATAAAAAAAATAAAAGAATCTCAGATATACAAATTCAGATACGGCAACAACAAATTGTTTGTTTTAAGTTACAAACTGAATCCCGTTATAAATAGGACAATCTATAATTATTATATAACGGATGACTATTACGGTTTAAAAGAAAACACTGTCTTCTTTAATCTGTTAAAAAATAAAATTGAAGTAATCACGGAAAATATTAATTTATACGGCAAAGCGAAAGAAGAATTTGTAAAGACCATCGAGATGATTATTTCAATAATAGAAGCAAAGGATAAACTGACTGCGGGACATTCCATAAGAGTTGCAAAATATGCCTACTTAATCGGGAAAGAATTGGGACTTAACAAAAAGGAACTTGATGATCTTAAGTTCGCTGCATTATTTCATGACATAGGGAAAATAGCCATTCCCGAAGATATTCTTAATAAAACTACCGAATTAACGGAAAATGAATTCGAAATTATAAAGAAACATCCCAAAATAGGAGCAGATCTGGTAAAAAACATTGATTATTTAAAGGACTCGGTCCCCGGGATCATAGAACATCATGAGAGATATGACGGGACAGGGTATCCTAAAGAACTCAAGGAAAAGGAAATAAGCCTACAAGGGAGAATTATAGCCGTTGCCGATGCATTTGATGCAGTTACATCGAACAGAGTGTATAGATATCCTATTAAGCGAATTGATGCCATTGCCATGATAATAGCAGGCTCATACAGCAGATTCGATCCGGAAATTGTTGAAATATTCGTAGAAATTATAAAGAGGTATAACGAAGAATACATAAGTGAAAAAATGATAGAAGATTTAAAAATATGAAAAATAATAAGTTGAAAAAAAATATGGGGGAAATGAGTTTTATCCTTGACATAAGTGAAATAAAATACTATATAAGATTAGTATGAATTTTATAGGTTATTTTTTTAGCTTTTTGCTCGTTAATGTTAAATTATTCACATATTTATCTAATTCAATATATAATATATAAAGGAAGGTGTTAAATGAACAATTCCAATTATTTCAGCAGATGGGTCTTCGGATTTATAATTCTGCTGCTTCTGTGGTTAGCTTTTACTTTTCCTTTTTCATTACCTGAATTATATACGGGTATAGTAGTTGCCGCTTTTACCGCATTACTAACGGCAAAATATTTTGATGAGTTCGGTATCAGCAGTTTTGCTCCGGGTAAAATATTAGGGCTTCTGATTTATATCCCTATTATTCTTTGGGAAATTATTAAAGCTAATATTGAAGTGGCAATCATTGTGCTGTCTCCGTCCTTGCCTATTGAACCTGCCATTGTTACTGCCAAAACAAAATTAAAATCAAATATAGGTAAAATGTTTTTGGCAAATTCAATCACATTGACACCGGGTACATTGACAGTGGATATTATTAAGGATACCTATTTCATTCACTGTATAAAGATAGCAAAAACAGATGAGAAATATGCAACTGACAGCATAATCGGCAAATTTGAAAAACATTTAAGGAGGTTTGTCAAATGACTATCCTGATTTGGATATGGTCAATAATTCTATCAATTTCCATCATTCTTGTTTTGTACAGATGTATAAAGGGACCTTCACTTCCGGATAGAGTTATTGCACTTGATATGTTTACGACAATAACAACGGGACTTCTCGTTCTGATTGCTCATTTTCTAAACAATTATGTGCTTCTTGATGTCTCTCTTGTTTATGCCTTATTGGCATTTATCTCGGTAATTGCAATTGCGAGATATCTGGAATCAGCAAAGAGAGGTGATTGATATGTTTATAATAGGCGTAATATTAATAACAATAGGTGTTACATTCAGCACTCTGGGAGCTTTGGGACTCGTCAGGATGCCTGATCTGTATAACAGACTTCAAACGAGCACAAAGGCTACTACGCTGGGAGCTTTTTCGACTATTATCGGAGTAGGTTTTTTAAATCCTGCATGGCTGATTAAAACAATAGTTATCGCAACATTTATACTGTTAACCGCTCCAATAAGTTCTCACAATTTAGCCAGGGCTTCCCATAAATGGGGAATACCCCTCTCTGATAAAACATCTGTGGACAAATACGATTCAAAATCGGGCAAAAAGGAGTAGGAAGATGATTATACTACTATATTTGGTAATTTTAGTCCTTTTAATGTCAGCGATATGTGCCATATTTACCAAGGATCTTCTTGTATCTGTGGTAGCTCTAGGTGTAAACAGTCTTATCGTCTCGGCTCTTTTTTTCTTAATGCACGCTCCCGATGTTGCCATCACTGAAGCAGCAATAGGTGCCGGGTTATCAACGGCAATTTATGTATTTGCGATAAGACATACAAAAAGGCAGGAAGAAAAATGAAGAAAACAGAATTTATTACAGGTTCATTCATTGCCCTTACATTGGTTGTTCTTCTCGGAGTATTTTTCTTTCAGGCTTTATTTCAACCTCTGTACGAAGGCAAGGTAATGCCGGTTGATAATGTAAACTTAAAAAACAGATTATCATTGCATTATGTTTTGAAAAATGTCCATAATGCTTCAAAGTATCTTGCGAGCCACGGGAAAAGCTACTTTAATAACAGAGAACTGGTTCCTTCAAGAAAAATTACATTTGGAGAATCTAAAAATTTTGAAGAGGGTTCTGCAAACGAAGTGACCTCTATTGTGGTTAACTACAGAGGCTTTGATACACTGGGCGAAGTCACCGTTCTTTTTATATCCATCATAGGACTAACGATGCTTATAGGGGGAGTAGTCGGTAAAAAACTCAGACAACCATCCCTAATCGTAAGAACGGGAAGCAGATTTCTTTTCCCGTTTATTCTGCTTTTCGGTATTTACATTTTCATTCACGGACATCTGACCCCGGGAGGAGGTTTTCCCGGAGGAGCCGTGATTGCCTCGGGTTTCCTTTTGCTCCTGCTGGGACTCGAAAGCTACAAATTCAACACAACAGCTTCAAAGATAGTTGAGAGCCTTGCCGGACTAACATTTGTATCAATTGGGCTGGTCGGTTTATTTGCAAAGAATTCATTTCTTGCAAACTTCATTCCCACAGGAACCATCGGGTTTTTATACAGTGCCGGAATGGTCGCTTTAATATACATTGTTATCGGGATTAAAGTCGGTGCGGAATTGTCAACAGGTGTGGCAGAACTAAAAGAAGGTGATGAAAATGATTAGTGCAATATTATTTTATTCAACTGCATTTGTCCTCTTTTTGATAGGACTTTTTGGTGTGCTTACGAGAAAGAATATTATAAAAATTCTTGTCTCTCTCAGTATAACGGAAACGGCTGTTAACTTGTTTTTAATCGCCGTGGGATATATTGAGGGAGCTAAAGCACCGATTCTCACAAAAACAATCGGAAGCATCAGTATAAACAGTTTAAAATTCGTAGATCCTTTGCCACAGGCTTTGGTTCTCACGGCAATTGTTATAGGCCTTGGAACAACGGCACTGTCTCTGACAATTGCAATTAAACTGTATAAGAACTATAAAACGCTAAACATAACAAAAATGGGTGGTAAAAAATGAATATGAATTATGCATTACTACTGGTAGCAGTTCCGTTGGCCGTTGCTTTTTTACAACCACTTTTTGGTATGATAAATAAGAAACTCACAAAATGGGTGACCTTTTTAACCCTGGTATTCAACTTCGGTTACGGGTTATCGTTACTGAATTATGTGATGGCTAATGGTTCTCAAATCGCCATAATAGGGAACTGGAAACCCCCATTTGGCATAAATTTCTATCTTTCGACATTTTCATTATTTTTCGCTGTGATTGTCTACTTTGTCGGAATGATTGTTTCCTTTTACTTTATCGGTATTAAAGACAAGAAAATTGACGATAAGTTAAGCCTTGTGATGCTTCTCGTTATTGGTGCGGCAGGGGCAATCATTCTTACCGGTGACCTGTTCAATATGTTTGTATTTATCGAAATACTTTCAATAGGAACCGCTATTTTAATCGCCTCAAGGGATAAAGGTTTGTCTTACAAAGGAGCGTTGAAATATATGATATTCGGTTCCATCGGATCTGCAATGTTACTCTTCGCCATAGGTTTCACCTACGGAACATTGGGCACTCTGAACCTGGCTGAGATTGCACTGCGTTTCCATGAAATTAACCCCTTGGTGGCATCCTTTATTGTTTTGATGTTTACCGGAGGTGTTTTTGTTGAAGCTGAGTTATTCCCATTCAATATGTGGGTTCCGGATTCATACGAAGGAGCGGCTCCTCATATCAATGCCATACTGAGCGGAGTGGTCAGTTCAGCTGGTATCTATGCGATTATGAGAGTATTTTTAACGGTGTTCGGCATCAATGTTTTGGACAAAATAGTGATTTACGGAAAACTCAATTTTAATGCAATACTCATTACAATAGGTGTGATTACAACCATAATAGGTGAATTGTCCGCTCTTGCACAAAAGGACATAAAAAAGATACTGGCATTTTCATCTATGGCTCAAATGGGAGTAATTGCATTTGCCATCGGCATAGGTAATCAAATCGCCATAACGGGAGGAATATTCCATCTGTTCAATCATGCAATATCAAAAGCATTGCTATTTCTCGTCGCTGCAATGTTTATTAGAAATATCGGCAGCTCCAACATTGATGATATGGAAGGGTACGGAAGGCACAACAAATTTCTGGCAATTTTGTTCGGGATAGGTGCTTTCGGCATAATAGGTATCCCGTTTTTCAACGGTTTCTGGAGTAAGATGTATATAATCGACGGAGCCGTTCAGAGATCAACTCCCTGGACATACCTGGCTCTGACATTTATTTTAGGTGCAGCTTTGGTAGAGGTGTTTTACTATTTCAGAATTCTGTTTAAATTATTTAATGACAAAAAAGTCAATATCAAAAACAGAATACATCCCTTCGCATATATATCGGTTATAA
>WFRF01000221.1 GCA_015486655.1 Caldifarciminota bacterium
ATAGTAGATAGGTACGGACATATTAACCACAGAATTTAAGTATGGTGATTTCATACAAGAAAGAAGTTATGAGTAAGCAATAAACCTTAAACTACATATTTCTATTGTGAATGCAACCATAATTCACAAATAATTGACAAATTATTAAATTAATTATACAATGCCTCTATGAATATTCTGTTGATTATTATGATGCTTCAGTCTTTCAATATGAACAAAATTGAAGACAGGAATTCTTTGTATCTAATGGATAAGGATATATCGTATTATCAGTACGATTGGGTCAGAAATTATATATCGCACAATTACGGCATCAGAACCACCCAGGGGTGCCTTGACGTTGAAAGGTGGCATCAGGAGTATGACGGTAAATTTAAATTGCCCGTTGTAAAGATTTTTGACATTGATTATTTTTTCTATAAAAGAGAAGGATACAATTGGCATATAGAAACCCATGAATTGAATTTTAATTACTATAAGAACTTTATGAAATTTACACTTCTTATTTCTCCTAATTATTTAAAAATGAACGATTACGGGGGAATCGGATTCGGTTTTTATAAAAATAAAAACATGAACATTCAATTATTCCTTAACCTTAAAGATTTTGACCATAACTATGCTACAAATAGACTGTATGGAGATACATTTCACGATCCTTATATTGAATATCCGTTTCAACTTGAACTTAAGGGCAATTTTGTATCAAAACGAGGTTATTTGAATTTTAACATAAAAAACACCCACAGGTCAACGAAGGAAATACTCTACAAAGATTCACTTCTCGGTTTTCATAATGAGAAGAGCTATAAGGGAAGGGTTTTTACGGCATTTACCCCCATGAACAGTTTTACCGTATCGGGTTACTCAAACTGGGATTACTATAATTCTCAAATTGACAGTTTTAACTATCATTATGAAAATACGATTCAGACTGCATTTTTATCGGTATCTCTTGATTATTCCTCGAAAATAGGGAAATTCCATATTTCGCTACCCTTTTACTACAAGTACAATCTCTTCTACGATTTTCCCGACAGCACAAATTATTCTAAAAAAATGTACGGCTTAACCGTTGAATATTTCAACAATATATTTAAATATACAACATTGGGTTTCGGTTACCAGAGAGGTATCAGAGAAAGAATCATTGAAGATTCCCTTTATACGGGCGGAGGGGGAGACCTGGAAAACAGACTGGTCGTGTCTCTCGAGTTTAATTTTGCTCGAAAAACATATTTGAAAGTAATTGAAGGACTGGAACTGGACAATTTCCCTCACATCCCCATAAACAGGATTCATAATCATACATATGTTCTGATTCAATACACACATTAATACAAGAATCGTTTTTTCTTGCTTTTTTCATTTTATTCCCCTGATTTTTATCATATTTTTTCAATGCTATTGACTTCACTAAATAAATATGTAATAATTTTACGAACTTTAAATCAGGAGGTTGTATGAAAAGATGTATCATTGTATTTATCTTGGCTTTTTTATTGTTTTCTTATTCAATTTCTTTCGGAAAAACGATAGTTTTCCCGAAAAACAGAGGGAAAAACGGTTTTAATATCAATTATGCCAATAAATCGGGCATTGAAATTGAATTTGCCGTTGAACGTTTTAATCTGTCACCCGTACAGATTAAAGGAAAAATGATGACAAATGTAAGCATCCCGGGCATGATTTTGCCTAACGATGCAGGCTCTCCCAATCTCCCCTCGGAGGGAAGATTCATAGCTGTACCACAGGGAGCAAGCGTCTCGGTAAAGGTAATATCATATCAAACGGAAATATACAAAAATATCAATATTTCCCCTGCACCAAAAATCCCCTTTGACACTGATGACAGTCCGCTTGATTACTCTTTTAATGAAAAAATCTACGGAAAAAATTCATTTTTCCCCGAAAAAATCGTAAAAGTTTCGGACAAGAAACAGATCAGGGGTGTTGACGCCGTTATTTTGGGAATCACACCGTTTCAATACAATCCCGTTACGAAAGAATTAATAGTTTACAAAGACATAAAAGTTTCGGTAAGTTTTATCGGTGGAAACGGTCATTTCGGGAAAGACAGACTCAGAAGCAGGTGGTGGGACCAAATTTTAAAAGCCAATCTCGTCAACTACAACCAGTTACCGAAAATAGATTACACTAAAAGAAAATACAGAGCTAATGAGTATGACTATGTTATAATTGTCCCCGACGATTCGAGTTTTATAAACTGGGCGGACAGTATAAAATTGTTCAGACAAAAACAGGGAATACATACGGGAATTTATACAATTTCCGATCTCGGCGGAAACACGGTTTCCAATATAGAAAATTTTGTAGACAGTATTTACAACAACTGGGCAACTCCTCCGTCGGCAGTTTTGTTACTCTCTGATTACGAATCATCAGGTAAAGCTTACGGTATTACATCGCCTTCTTTACCCCATCCCTACAGCGGCACATATGTCTCCGATAATATATATGCAGATGTGGTTGGCAACGACAGTTTACCGGATATTACATTTGCAAGAATTACCGCTCAGAATGAAACTCAACTATCAACAATGATTGAAAAGGATTTGAATTATGAGAGAAATCCTCCAACCGATGCTAATTATTATGACCATCCCGTTACCGCATGCGGATTTCAGACGGAAAGATGGTTCCAATTGGCGTCGGAGATAATACACGGATTTTTCGAATATAACCTCGGTAAAAATCCTATTAGAATAAACGGTATTTATTCGGGAACACCGACAGTGGGCGATCCCTGGTCATCAGCTACAAACACAGCTGATGTAGTCTCTTATTTCGGATCATCCGGACTCGGATACATTGGAGATACAATACCGAATATCCAGTGGAACGGAACGGCAACAGATGTTGTTAATGCATTTAACAACGGCTCCTTTCTTGTCCAACACAGGGATCACGGTGCCGAGACAGGCTGGGGTGAACCGGGATTTTCACAATCCAATTTCTCATCACTCAATAACACACTGTTGCCTTTTGTTATGTCAATCAACTGTTTGACAGGAAGATTTGACTATTCAAGTGAAGTTTTCACGGAAGGACTTCATAGGATGCAACATGGTGCATTAGGTCTTGTTGCCGCAACTCAGGTTTCATATTCATTTGTCAATGATGCTTTCATTTTTGGTTTGTACGACGGTCTATGGCCCCAATTCGACCCCGGTTATCCCACAAAGGATAACTTTGTCGGTTATGACAACTTAAGACCGGCTTTTGCCATGGAATCAGGGAAGTATTATCTCGCCGCTTCCAACTGGCCATCTAATCCGGATAATAAGGGAATCACATATAATCTTTTCCATATGCACGGGGATGCATTTTTAACGCTTTATTCCCAGGTCCCCGAATCCCTTTCGGTATCCCATGCTCCTACATTACAAGTAGGACAAACATCTTTTACCGTAACAGCGGATGACAGTTCACTTATCGCACTTACGGTAAACGGTGAAATCTTGGGAACCGCAGAAGGAACAGGTTCTCCTGTTTCCATTACAATTCCTGCCCAATCCAATCCTTCGGACACACTGATTGTTACAGTAACAAAATACAATAAATTCAGATATGAAAAGGCAGTCCCCATTGTATCAGGATCCGGTCCCTATGTTTCATACTTATCAAGTTCAATAGGAGATGCAAGCGGGAACAACAACGGACAGATAAACCCGGGAGAGAACATAGATCTCGGTGTATATCTAAAGAACTACGGATCAGATACGGCACATAATGTATATGCAAAAATAAGCACGAGTGATACATCCGTTTCAATAACCGGGGACAGTGTATATTTCGGAGACATATTAGCGAATGATTCTCTACTTGGAGGTAATACATACGGTTTTAATGTGGGACAGGTATCAAACGGACATTCCATTCCGTTTAATATGAC
>WFRF01000222.1 GCA_015486655.1 Caldifarciminota bacterium
ATGATTTTAATTAGTTTTTGCCTTCCATCAGTAAAATTGACTTTACAAAACAACATTTTGTTACTAATCTTCAGCGGTATAATTATGTTTTTACTGTTATAATCGCCGTGAATGATCTTCGATCCGTTTAAACTGAAAATATCGACACTTTCTATACGCATACTTCCTCTTATCGATAAATAATTATCTCTTATTCTCCATGTAAAATCATTCTTTAAACTTCCGTTTTCCTCTATACCCAGCCCGTATTCCACAAAAGGTCCCGTCAGCTTTGTATTGGGAGCATCGGAAGGATAGAGCACAATATTTCCATAACTATTTACAAACCTAAAATAGTAATTATGCCAGCCTGTATCACTGAAAGTCGTTTTAACGCTGTAATTCCCATTCGCAGCCGAGCCATTTGAAAGGACCAATGGAATTCTAATCGTATCATCAATTATACATACAGCCGTATCCGGAACATACCCGGAAGAATCCACATAATCAATGGCATATTTGAAATACGTGTTTGTATCCCCGCTATCAGGTAAAATGGACGGGTTCAACAAAATCGGTGCATCTGCAGGCTGATAAACAATATGGAGTTTGGTGAGTTTTCCGAAAAGATCGACACCTTCATCCCAATCATTATTAGGGTCATAATGTGTAAAACCCAAACCGATCCAATCAATTCCCGATGCAATCCTTGATTGTACCGAATCGACAAAATCTCCCCCTAAATCGAAATAGGACGTATCGGACGGGAAATATTTATCAAACTGACTGTCCATTGTTATATATCCCGTAGTACCGTACAAGACTCCATCATCCGCATCATCAAAAAGATCATATGTGTAAACATCCCCGTCATGAGGGGAATAATCGGCTTGATTTCTCCACATGGAATAAATTTTAATTCTTGCATGGTGGGAATCCCACTCATCACTCCACTGCCCTACATAGCCAACATACAACTCCAGCCCTGCATACAGTATGGTTGCATCCGAGGGAATGGAAGACAGATCAAACTGTACATGTCCCCTCCCCCACTCATTCGCATTGTCATAGTCAGTTCCGACCAAAATAGGATGGCTTAAAGAAGTATCAAAATCACTCACATATGAATACAGATATGCATCATGACCATCCCAGTTAATATCATAGGAATAACCGTAGTATGTTGGAATAATATCCTTTTCAACATACATCCTGTCGCCGTACAAATTTACTACCGAGAGAATAAAAGCGGTTATAAATATAACGATTAAAGACTTCTTCATATACCTATTCCTTATTAATATAATAAAACTAAGAAATTAAAATGTCAATAAAAAAATGCGGTTTTTAAAATGTAATAATTTCACCTATTATGGAATTTATTTGTATTTCAGGTATATTTAGTATGTATATATTTCGGATTGCGGAAAATCATTTGCTGATTATTCCCAACAATATATCAACAAGTTCCGGATCAAACTGACTCCCTCTGTTCCTCATCAATTCTTTTATGGCCTCTTCCCTCTTTAATCCTTTGTGATACGGTCTGTCGGATGTCATGGCTTCAAATGCATCCGCTATGGAGAGTATTCTGGCATTTAGGGGCACATCTTTCCCAGCTCTTCCTTCCGGATATCCCTTCCCGTCATACCTTTCGTGATGGTACAGAATTGCCTCTTTTACGGGAGCCAATTTGCGAATATGTTTAAGTATCTCCGCCCCCACAGTAGGATGTGTCTTTATTATCTCCATTTCTTCGTTGTTTAATTTGCCGGGTTTCTGCAAGACGGAATCCGGAATACTGATTTTACCTATATCATGCATTAAGCCGGCAATATACAGATTGTTTAATTCATCCTTCTGCAGATTCAGTCTTCTTCCGATTTTAACAGCTATTTCCGCCACACTTTCCGAGTGTTTTTCCGTATATTTATCCTTGGCTTCCACAATTTTAGATATGGTGGAAATTACATCAATCACCGTTTCTTCCATTTCCGTAAACATATCGGCATTTTTTAGGGCTATTGCCACGCTTGTTGATATGATGGCAGCTTTATCCAAATCTTCCAAAGTAAAATTGCGAGTCGGATCCTTTGAATATAAATTTAATACACCCACAAAATCGTCATACACTTTTAGGGGAATTACCAGGTCAGCGTATAATCCTTCCTCTTCTACCAGAGTTTTATCTCCAAAATAATTGTTGTGTAAATCATCTATAACAAAGGGAATACCGAATTTTTCCGTATCGATATTCATGGCATTCACTTGCTGTTCTTTTGTATATCTATATGAAAGTCCTATACTCGATCTTATATAAAGCATTTTGGTCCCCGCTTTAAAAGACATTATGGAAATAGCGTCGACATCAAAGAGCGTTTTTATTTTCTGTAGAATATTCGGGAGAAGAATATCGTAATCAAGTATGCTTGTAATATTATCCGTTATCTTCTTTATATTATCAAGTAACATCAATTGCTCTTCGTTTTTCTTTAGCAATTCATAATTCGTTATGGAAAGAGCTACAACCTCACCTATGGAATCAAATATCATGGCATCTTCATCGGTTAAATCTCTCCCCGCCTTACCATTTGCTGCATATATTGCTCCTATTATATTTCCTCTTAAAATGATAGGCGCTATAATGACCTTTTTTATATTAAAGTATTGAA
>WFRF01000223.1 GCA_015486655.1 Caldifarciminota bacterium
TAAGTTTCCGAAAATATTTCTGCGGAAAATCTATATATTTCAGCTCCCCGGAGATAGGCATCTTCGGGGAGTCCTGCTTTAAAGCATGTTTCCCTTAAAAATTCGGTTTTATCCCAACCGTATTCCACTGCCACCTGAGGCAGAAGTAAGCCGGAATAAAATCCTTCTCTGATATATAAACCGTGTTTTCCTATCTCAAAATCATCCGGATTCTCTATCTTGTCCAATGGCGAGAGTACCGAAATTTCGATTTTTATTTTATCAACATCTTCCTCTCTTAACGGGGGGAATCTCGGATCACTGAAAGCTGCCGAACGAGCTGTTTCCCAAACAGTTTCAAAGAGAGGTTTAACAGCCACGATATAACCTATACAACCACGCAAATTTCCATCAATGGTCAGTGTTGTAAAGGCGCCTCTTTTCTCTTCAAGTTTAGGGAAATCGGTTGAAGGTATTTCTCCCGGAAATTTGAAATAACTGACTATGGCTCTTCTCGCTAATTTTAGCAGCTCTTCTCTTTCCTCTTTGTTATACATAACTATTCCCTGAATATAACAAAACTTGAGTAACCTACCACATATCCTCCCGTATTTTGCTTCGTTACATCCATGGAATTTGTCAGATCCATCAGACGTATATTACTATGCCCTAACATTTTACAAGCAATCATATTCGTTATAATAGGACCTGCTCCGCAAGCAACGGATGTCTGTGAAAACTCTTTATCCTCCACATACCTTGAAATACTATCCGTTTCAAATGTCAACAGCAAATCGGTAAATTCCTTATCAATGCTTACACATTCGTCATAATCATAGCCGTGATAAAGGTCCGAACTGGCAATAATCAGGAAATTTCTATTTTTTCCCACCTCAAAAAGGTTCATCGCCAAATTATAGATATTTTCCTGAACTTGTCGCCCCATAATAATAGGAACAATCTTGAAATCATTTTGAAACATATATTGAAGGTATGGAATCTGCACTTCAACCGAATGTTCTTGCAGGTGGGGAATTTCAAAATTAATGTCATGTTTGGCAAAATCTTTCATCGCTTCAATGAATTCCTTATCCACAGGCACCTTTCCAAGGGGAGTCTCAAAGTAATCAAATTCCCCCACTGAAAATCCGTCAAAGAAAACATGGTGACTGGGACCGATAATTACAACGGTATCATACTCACTTCTTTCCAACTGCTTATATGCTTTAACAGCCGTTTTACCCGAGTAATAGTAACCGGCATGAGGGGCAATAATCCCTTTAATGTTCTTAATATCCTGAAATTCGGCAGCTTCAAACATCTCTTTAAGCATATTTTTCAGCTTATTCTTCTCGGCAGGATAGAAACTGCCTGCAACAGCCGGATGACGAATTTTAACCATTTTTAAAGCTCTATCCCTTGTAAAATTGCGAACAATCTCGGATCCAATTCTACACCGATATGTGACGACAGTTGCGCAAGAATCGTATCCTTATCCGGTTCTTTCCCCTTATCCTTAAGTTGCATATATATTTCATCGTAGGCATTGGCAATTGCAAGAATACGTGCCCCCACGGGGATATCATCTCCAGCTTTCCCGTCGGGAAAACCACTGCCGTCAAAATTTTCAAACATGTAATGTATATATTCCAATCCCTGAGCTAAAAATGATACGGGTTTAATTATCTTTTCTGTATTTTGGTGAATTTTCATGATTTTTTCTTTTAATCCGTCTTTGGGAGAAGTCCTAATCGAGCCCACTCTCCCTATATCGTGTATCAAACCTGCATAACGAATATTCGTTACGACACTGTCATCAAGATTCAGTTGCTTTGCAATCTTAGTTGCAACATTGCTTACACGCTCGGCATGCTCCCTCAAGGAAGGATCCTCCGTTTCCAATATGATTAAAAATGAATACAACGATTCAAGATAATTCTTTCTGGAATTTTCAAAATAAACGGCATTTTGCATTGCAAGAGCAACATTGCCTGCGATGGTTGAAAACAGATCCTCTCCGTAATACTTTAACGGTTCGTCCATATCGCTTCCTACTATAAGTACGCCCAGCAATTTATTCCCCGATTTTACCGGCATTGATATATAATTTAACCCATCTTCTGTCAATTTGCCAATTTCCTTTACAACCGGAGGTTTGATAATTTTATTTATTATGGGATTGTCTTTGGAAAATATATCTCCCTTTTTAAAATCATTTCCCGTTTCAAGAGATGCATGGACAATAAAGTTATTAGAGCTGAACGTTATTATGGCAGCTCCTTTAAATCCAAACAGGTCAATTAAAAAACGGGGAATTATATTCATTAATTTAATCAAATCGAGTTGCGGTGTTATTCCCTTAACGAATAAATTTATATTTGTGAGGTCTTCCACCTTTTTTTCCAGTTCTTTGTCAACAATTGCTTTCTTTTCGGCAAGCATCTGATTTGCCTTTTCCAATTGGTCATTTACATCGCTGAGGTTGTTTATCAACTCCCTCTTCTCCAATGTCAAACGTCTCTTCTGATAGGCATTCCTGATTGTTGTTACTACCTGCTCTTGGGTAAACGGTTTTTGGAGATAATCATAAGCTCCTTCCCTTAAAGCATCTATGGCAGTTTCAATTTTTGCATCCCCCGTCATTACGATTACTTCAACATCCGGATCGACACCTTTAATCTCGGTTAAAAATTCAATTCCGGATTTACCCGGTAAGTTAACATCGAGAATCACAATATCATAGTTATTTTCCTCAATTAAATGTAATCCGTCTTCGGCTGTATGGGTAACGGCAACATTATAATCGTTATCTTCGGATTTTATGAGTATTTTGCTGAGGAAATTCGCAATAGCCTTGTCATCATCAACGATAAGTATATTTGTACTATCTTCCATCTTATCCCTCTCCGCTTAACAAGGGCAACTCGACTATAAATTCCGTTCCCTTTCCCACTGTGCTGTTAAGCTTTATGGCACCATTATGAGCAATTATAATCCTCTGCACGGTGGGGAGTCCAAGCCCCGTACCTCCTCTCTTGGTGGTAAAAAACGGGATAAAAATCTTTTTCTGATTATCTTCGGAAATACCGATTCCATTATCACGTACTCTCACCGTAAACAGTGAGTTATTCTCATCGTATCTGATTTCAACCTCTATCTTTTTATCGTCATTATCTCCGTCGAAAGCCTCAATACTGTTTATTATCAGATTGTTAAATACTTCCCCCAGCAGATATGGGTCACCGTTATAGTTAGGAACATTCTTATCGGCTGTGAATTCCATTTTAACGCCCTTTGCATCGGCTTCCGGTTTATGTATCTTTATTTTACCTTCAATAAGATCGACCAAATCAAAACTTTCCACATTAATCTGAGGCATTCTTGCAAAATTTGTCATGTCCTTGGCAATTCTCTCCAGCTGATTAATCTCTTTAAGTATCAATTCAATGGATTCAATGGCATCATCATTTCCTTTTAATATGGATTTCAGGTACTCAATACCGAATTTTATTCCGGTAAGAGGATTTTTGATTTCATGAGCCATCACAGCCGTCATCTCACCTAAAATAGCAAGATTTTCTTTTTGTTTCAATTTATCCTGCATTGTTTTAATTTTTGTAAGATCCGTCAT
This sequence comes from Caldifarciminota bacterium, assembly GCA_015486655.1. Lineage (GTDB taxonomy): Bacteria > Hydrothermota > 32-111 > QNBC01 > QNBC01 > QNBC01. Next base: position 3,611 of record WFRF01000223.1, read on the forward strand.
CAATCCGACAACGCCTTGGACTTCATAATTACTGTTTTCAATCAATGATGTTGTAATTCCCAGATATGTTTTATCCCCTTTTTTATTCTTAAGAGCGTACTCTCTCCTCTTTAACGCCGTCTTTTTTTCGATGGATTCCATAAATGGATTAATATTCCCGTTGGAATCCGGCATTACATCTCTTATGCTCTTCCCCAATATTTCATTGTCACTGTTGTATCCGAGAATCACCAGAGCCGGATTATTTGCACTAATTATAATACCTTCGGAATCGACGGTAATCATTCCGCTTGAGAGACTGTTAATAATTGTCTGGTATAAACTATCCATAATACAAATCTATCATAAATTTAAGATTTTTGCAATCATTGATTCTCCGTAATGGAATGTATGTGTAAAATCGCTTCTTCATGGTTTGAGTCTATTTTTACTACCCTCTTGAAATATTCAAGCGCTTTGTCGAGATTATTTATACTCTCATAAATTATCCCGATTGTATACAATGCTTCAATATTGTTAGGGTCTATTTTTATCACTTTAAGTAAATAATCCAAAGCTTCATTATATTTCTGATTAAGGAAATAAAATTTCCCCTCTTCGATTAATTCCTTGATGGTATTATTATCATTATCTTTCATTACTTAACTTTTCTTATCTTTTCAAGATTATCCGATTTACCGAGAATCACCATTATATCGCCCAAAAGAACCTCAAAGTCGGGACCCGGCGAAAGAATCATATTCTCCTTGAAAGATGTGGAACCGTTTTCCTTTAGCTCGGGAATATTTCTCTTCACCGCTATAACAGTTACACCATACTTTTTTCTCAAATCCAGCTTATCGAGTCTCTTCCCTATAAACGATTCGGGAGCCAATAACTCTATTATTCCGTGAGAGGATGTAAGTTCAATCAAATCAAATAGTTGCGGGGAAGCCAACCTCTTTGCCAGGCGTTCTCCCATGTCCCTCTCGGGATAAATAACCCTATCTGCACCTACTTTTATCAATACTTTCCCTTGCAATTGCGTTAATGCCTTTGAAATTATCTTCTTAATCCCCATCTCTTTCAAGGTAAGCGTAATCATTATACTTGAAGAAATATCCTCCCCAACACTTACAATGCCAAAATCGGCATTTCTTAGCCCTAAATCCCTTAAATTTTTTTCATCGGTTGCATCACATGCCGCCGCCTGGAAAACAAAATCGGCAATCTCTTCCACTTTTTGCGGGTCTTTATCTATTGCCACGACACTTTTCCCCAGTTTTGCAAGATTAATGGCAACCGATTGCCCGAATCTTCCCAAACCAATAACTACAAATCTTTCCATTCTCACCTATCCTATCATCATCTTTAGCGAAGGATACTGTATATTTTTGTTCCCTTTCTTTTCTATCAAAGCAATTGCTATGGAAAAAGGTCCGAGTTTACCGAAAATCATAGATAACATTACAAGAAGCTTCCCCACCGAGTTAAAATCCGCCGATAAACTTACATTGCCGAAATGTGAAGACCCTATTGACAGTCCTACCGTTCCGAATGCGGATAATTCTTCAAATAACAAACCAATGCCGCTCTTTACCTGAGGTTGAGTGGCAAGTAAAATCAGGTATACAATTGTTATAAACAACAGGGAAACGGTAAAAATAAAAAACGCCCTGTCAACAAGACTGTCTGAAACATTTCTCTTAAACATAACTATCCTTTTATCATTGCTTACAAGGGCTCCCAAACCGCTCAAAAGCAATGCAAACGTAGTTGTTTTAATGCCTCCCCCCGTCCCTCCGGGAGAAGCGCCTATAAACATTAAGATAATTATAAGAAATAACGCTCCATTAGTCAATAAAGAAATATTAATCGTATTGAAACCTGCTGTTCTTGCGGTAACCGATTGAAAAAATGAAATTGACAGTTTTCCTCCGATTCCGTAGTGAGATAATGAGGTATTGTACTCCATCAGCAGAATCAATAGAAAACCTACCGTTAAAAGAATAAAAGTGGTTATTAAAACGATTTTACTATGTTCCGACAATGCTCTCTTTTTTCGTAAAGAAGCGTTGATATCCCTTAGGACAAAAAAACCCAATCCCCCCAGGATGATGAGCAACGAAATTGTACCGACAATAAAATAATCGTTATAATACCCCACAAGACTCGTTGAAAACAGACTGAACCCGGCATTACAAAATGCGCTGACCGAATGAAAAACGGATTTTGTAAATGCATGAAATAAGCCGAAGTGATACTTCGTGGCAAAACGCCAGAACAGAATTACAGCTCCGATAAGTTCCAAAAGAAGTGTCCATTTTAAAACGGATATTGCAAATCTCCCTATATCATCCAAGGTAACATGGTTATATGAAGTCTTGATCATCATCTCCTCTTGCATTGTCATTCTCCTTCCTACAAGCATTGCAAAAAGCGTTATAATCGACATATATCCGATACCCCCTATCTGTATAAGCAAAAGTAATACGGATTTACCGAAAGGGGTAAAAAATTGGGGCGTATCTTTCACGATCAAACCTGTCACACAGACAGCCGAAGTCGATGTGAAAATAGAATCGATTACGGAAAAATGACCTTTATGGGAAATGGGAAGCAGAAGTAATACTGCTCCCGTTGCAATCAAAGCCAAATATCCGGAAATTAAAACCCTGACGGGTCTGATTCCCTCTTTTTTAACCATATCCGACATAAATTAAAATACCAGTTTAAAAACCTCATCCAGAGTGGTTACATAACGGACTTTAATGGCTGATTTTGTCCTCTTTGGTAATTCGTCGAAATCGGCTTTATTTTTCTTGGGTATTATTACCTCTTTCAATCCTCTCAGTTGTGCCGCCACTATTTTTTCTTGCAAGCCCCCTATGGGCAAAACCTCTCCCGTTATTGTTATTTCCCCCGTCATAGCTATGTCGGCTCTTGTGGGTTTCTTTAAAAGCGCCGACAGTATTGCCGAGGCAATTGTGATGCCTGCCGAAGGACCATCCTTGGGAACCGCCCCTTCCGGAACATGTATATGTATGTCCATCTTTTTGTAGAAATCTTCCTTTATTTTGTACTTTGATGCGTTCTTACGTATATAAGTCAATGCCCCTTTACAGGATTCCTGCATCACATCACCCAATTGTCCGGTTAAAATCAGATTTCCCTGTCCCGGGACAAAAATAACTTCAATGTTTAAGATATCTCCGCCGTTTTCCGTCCATGCCAAGCCCGTTGCCACACCAATTCTCCTTTTGATAATATCCGTTTGAATGAATTTCGGAGCGCCGATATATTTTTTCAGATTCTTTGCATTAACTTCAATACCCGTTTTAAGATTTTTAACTTTTCGCATTGCCGTTTTTCTGCAAATCTTTGCAATCTCCCTTTGCAAATTTCTGACACCGGCTTCGTATGTATATTCCATTATTATTTTTTCAAGGGCATCATCTTTTATCGTCAGATCTTTTTTCTCGATGCCGTTATTTTTAAATTCTTTGGGAATCAAAAAATATCTGGCAATATTCATCTTTTCATATAAAAGATATCCGGGCAGATAAATCACCTCCATCCTGTCCAGCAATGCAGGGGGTATTGTATGAACCGTATTTGCCGTAACAATAAAGAGAACATCCGACAGGTCATACGGAACTTCGAGGTAATGATCCATGAATGTGTTGTTCAGTTCGGGATCGAGAACCTCCAACAGGGCTGATGCGGGATCTCCTCTGAAATCTTTCCCTATTTTATCCACTTCGTCCAATAAAAATACCGGGTTTTTTGTTTTCGCATATTTCATCTGCTGAATTATTTTGCCCGGGAGAGCTCCTACATATGTTTTTCTGTGTCCTCTTATTTCCGCCTCATCATGCACACCGCCCAATGAAATTCTTACGAAATTTCTTCCCAAAGCTTCTGCAATGGATTTTCCGAGAGATGTTTTACCCACTCCCGGGGCACCTACGAAACAGATTATCTGTCCCTTTATTCTTTTAACGAGTTTCATTACGGCAAGATACTCAAGCAGGCGTTCTTTCACCTTTTCCAAACCGAAATGATTCTTGTCCAAAATCTTTTTTGCATGTTTAATGTCAAGGTTGTCTTTCGTTCTTTTTTTCCATGGTATATCACACAACCATTCTATATAGGCTCGGGAAACAGCAGCTTCGGGACTTATGGGCATCATTTTTGATAATTTTTTCAATTCTCCCAGAGCTTTCTCTTTAACATCTTTGGGCATACCGGCTTTTAAAATTTTGCCTTCCAATACTTCGAGATCGTCACTGAGTCCGTCATCTCCCAACTCCTTCTGTATTGCTTTAAGACGTTCTTTGAGATAGTATTGCTTTTGTCCTTCGGAAAGTTGCGACTTTACGGAATCCTCTATCTTTTGTTCCAACTCGATATATTCCAACTCTTTTAAGAGAAGATTATTCAACTCAAACAACAGCTCTCTTAGCTTGGATATTCCCAATATTTTACGTTTCTCTTCCGCTTTAACCGACAGGTTGGAAATAATGATATAGGCAACTTTGTCATAATTTTTAATCTGAGAAAGATCCAAAATAAATTCCGGTGTAATATACTCCTTTTTTGAAGCGTATTTTTCAAAACTCTTTATCAACTCTCGTGACAAAACTTCGACATATTTCCCCTTGTTCATCTTTACGGGCTCGAGGACTATATCCGAGTTAAAATAGTCGGATTCTCTAAAGTTAACGAGGCGTCCTCTTTTATAACCTTTTACAAGTATTTTAAATCCTTCGTTCTCCATTTTTTCAAATCGCTCAAGATGCACCAATGTTCCGTATCTGTAAAGACTAAGTGCCCCCTCTTTCTTCGCATTATCTATCTGCGGTACCACAAAGAGAAATTTATCTTCCCGTTTAATGGTTTTCTCAATAACACGCACCGATTTCTCGTCATTTACTATGATTGCAATTTCAATATAAGGGAATACCACCGTATCTTTCGTTGGCAGTGTCGGTATGTTAATTAATTCATTCATCTATTTTATCCTCATAATGCGGGGAGACTTCCCCTCTTCTATATTTTTCTTTCTGATTATACACTTCTTTTTACCTTTTATGGAAGGAGCTTTATACATTATGTCGGTGAGAACCGATTCCATAATGCTCTTTATCCCTCTGGCTCCCGTATTCTTCTCTTTAACCTTTTTTGCAATATATTCCAATGCACCCTCTTCCCATTCAATTTCAAGGTCATCAATAGCCATAATAGTCTGATATTCTTTCAGTATTGCATTTTTGGGTTCTTTCATAATTCTCAAAATCTTAGTCTCATCAAGTTCTTCAAAGGGAACAAGTATGGGAATTCTACCGATAAATTCCGGGATTAAACCGTACTTTATAAAATCCTCGGGCTCTGCACTTCTTATGTCTGCAAATTCCATATTGTTTTTAATGTTCTGTCCGAAACCGAGATTCTTTTTCCCCGTTCTACGTCTCACTATTTCATCAAGTCCCACAAAAGCACCGCCGAATATGAAAAGAATGTTATCCGTCTTTAGTTTTATGTACTCCTGTTCCGGATGTTTTCTGCCTCCCTTTGGCGGTATATTCGCCACAGTTGATTCGATGATCTTCAAAAGAGCCTGCTGAACCCCCTCACCCGAAACATCGCGTGTTATTGACGGTCCGCTTGAAAGCTTTGCAATTTTATCGATTTCATCCACATAGATTATTCCGAGTTCAGCCTTCTTTAAATCATAACCTGCGCTTTCGACAAGTTTTAAAAGAATATTTTCAACATCCTCTCCCACATATCCCGCCTCTGTAATGCTTGTGGCATCTGCAATGGCAAACGGTACATCAATGAATCTTGCAATGGTCTCTGCCATAAGCGTTTTTCCCACTCCGGTAGGACCGAAAAACAGCAGGTTACTCTTTTTAATGGGGATATTATTTTTCAGGTTATATTTTATTCTTTTGTAGTGATTGTATATGGCAACGGCAACAACCTTTTTGGCATACTCCTGGCCTATAACAAAATTGTCCAGTTCTTTTTTTATCAGTTCCGGTGTTTTCGATATAATTTCATCCACATTAACCGGTTTTTCCTCTTTTTTCTCTATCTTTTTGAATATTTCAGCTGCGGTTAAAGCACAATCCTTACATATATAACCGTTTACGCCTCGTATGAGTTCCCCGACTTCGGATTGCGGCCTGCCGCAAAACGAGCATTTCAGCCCGTTCTTTTCCGCTTTTTCTCTACTTTTCAATAACTTCACTCCTCTTCTCTATAATTGTATCTATAATACCGTAATCCTTTGCCTCTTCCGGTGACATCCAAAAGTCTCTGTCTGTATCCTTCTCTATTTTTTTAAGGGGCTGGCCGGTATGTTTTGCCATTATATTATTTAAAATGCCTTTAATTCTGATAATTTCCTTTGCCTCTATTTCAATATCGGTGGCTTGTCCTTGCGCTCCTCCCGAAGGTTGGTGTATCAGAATTCTCGAGTTTGGCAGAGAAAACCTTTTTTCTTTCGCTCCTCCAGCAAGCAAGAGCGCTCCCATACTCGCCGCCATTCCGATACATATGGTAGAAACATCCGGTTTTATATATTGCATGGTATCGTATATTGCAAGACCGGCGGAAACGGAACCTCCCGGCGAATTAATGTAAAGGTATATGTCTTTTTCCGGATCTTCAGCTTCCAGGAACAAAAGTTGAGCAATTATTACATTAGCTATGTCATCGACAACCTGATTACCGAGAAAAACAATTCTGTCCTTTAACAGCCTCGAATATATATCATATACCCTTTCCCCTCTTCCTGTGCTTTCAATTACATACGGCACACTAAACATCTTTTTCCTCCTTCTTTACTTCTCCCCCTTTATCCTCGGATTTCTTCGACTTTTCTTTATCCGTTTTCTTTTTCTCTGCGGTTTTTTCCTCTTTTATCGGGACAAACTTATTGTTTTCAAAAAGAAAATCCACGACTTTTTGCCTGACAATCTTAGATTTTATGCTGTCAATGGAGCCGTCTTTTTCCAATGTTTCTTTCGCCTTTTCGGTTTTCATTTTCATCTTTTCGGCATAATTTTTTATCTCTTTATCAATCTCTTCCTCGGTTGGTTCTATTTTTTCATTCTTGGCAACCTGGTCTATTACTATATCGTTTTTCAAATACATTTCAGCCATTGGCAAATAGAGTTTTTGAAGCTCGGCAAGTTTTGATTGGTCTTTTTCTCTTTTATGGAAGTACTTTGTCAGGTAGCCTGCTTCTTCTTTTATCAGGGATTGAGGCAGTTCAAAAGGATTTTCTTCCGTAATTTTTCTGAATAGCTGATTCTCCTTTTCGGTTTTCTCCTCTTCCTTGGCTCTGTTCTCAAGATTTTCCTTAATACTCTTCTTTAAATCCTCCAAATCCTTATATCCCATATCTTTGGCAAAATCATCGTCCAGGTTCGGGAGCAGAAGTGTCTTTATCTCTTTTACCGTTATGGTGAATTTAGCATGCTTGCCGGCGAGTTTTTCATTTTTATAATCTTTTGGGATTTCCATTTCAATTTCAACAGTACTACCTGCTTTATTTCCCAAAAGGGCATTTTCCAGTTCCTTAAATATATAACCGTCTCCCAATGTTATAGCAAAATTCTCGGTGGCAAATTCTTCCATCTCTTTCCCGGCGGCATCTTTGGCATGCATGTCTATTACAAGCAAATCCCCTTCGGCTGCAGCTCTGTCAACGGGAACAAACTCACCGTTGCTCTTACGAAGATATTCTATTTCGCTGTCAAAATATTCATCGGTATATTCAAAAGGTTTGTATTCAATTTCCAGGTCTTTGTACTTCTCTATTTTAATCTCAGGCATAACCTCTATTTCAGCGGTATACTTAAGAGATTCCATGTCAATGTCCGTAATGTTTCCCACTGCAATGGGGTTTATTTTTTCTTCGCTCAATACATTTCTATACGTCTGATCCAAAAGCTCATTAAAAGCTTCATCCTTTATGCTGTCCCCGTATTTTTTCATTAGAATTGAAGGTGGAACCTTTCCCTTCCTGAAACCGGGCAACTGAATGGATTTGGCATATTTACGAGCCAACTCGTCTACCTTTTTGTTAAAATCTAGTTTGGGAATTTCTATTGTTAAAGATACGAGCCACTCTTTTTTCTTCTCTTTTTTTATTACCTTACCACTGCTCACAATTAACTCCTTTTTTTAAATTAAATGCGAAAGGGGGGACTTGAACCCCCATGGGTAACCCCACTGGATCCTAAATCCAGCGCGTCTGCCAGTTCCGCCACTTTCGCGACACATTTTTCCGCCCATAATATAAACATTTAGCCTCGCTATGTCAAGTATGAAGGTCTATTCAACCATAGCAAGTAACTCCCTTGCAAAAGCCTTTGCATTTAAAATATCAGTTTCATCCGGCTTTCCCTTGTTGATTCCGCCTTTCAATTTAAAGGGTCCCCATGTCTCAAAACCTTTGCAATCAAATCTGCCGATTACGGTAATTCTTCTCTTTATGAGAAGTTTCTCCAATGATTTGGAAAAATCCGTTCCCATTCCGCTTGTGGTGAATACAAACGCATTTTTTTGCCAATCGAGGGGGATTTTATTTATGAGTTCAATAAGTTTTTTATCCGCCCTCATGGCATAAATACCGGAACCAAACCCCAGCAAATCATACTCAGCTAATTCTGATATATCCGCATCTTTCGTTTTTACCGCTTTTGCCTTCAACACATCTGCCATTGCTTCGGCTATCTTTTCGGTATTGTTATGATGCCATGAAGAATAAATAATTATGGTTTTCATCACAACCATTTCTTTTTCTTAAAATATATTAGCATAACCACTGCAATCAGTGCCATAACTCCGAGGACAAGCGGATAACCGAAACGCCAGTGATACTCCGGCATATACCTGAAATTCATTCCGTAAATGCCTGCAATGAACGTCGGCGGAATAAATATCGTTGCTATTATTGTCAGAAACTTCATTATATCATTCATTCTGTTGTTAACACTCGAAAGATAAATATCCAGCTGCCCGGAAATCATATCTCTGTATATTTCCACTGCATCGATGAATTGCAAAACATGCTCATAAATATCTCTGTAATAGATTAGTGTGTTTTTATTGATGCATGGTGACGAAGATATTCTCAAATTACCTATAACTTCCCTTAGTGGCCAAACGGATTTTAAAACGAGTATCATCTCTTTTTTTAACTTATGAATGGTCTTCAGGATTCGCGAATTGGGATTTAAAATCAACCTGTCCTCGATTTTGTCTATCTCTTCCCCAACATTTTCAAGAACAATGAAATAGTGATTTACAACAGCATCAATAAGGGTGTATGCAAGATAATCCGCCCCCTGTGTCCTAATTTTGCTCTTCTCGTTCTCAAGATGCTTCCTGACGTCTCCGAAGACATCTCCCTTACGTTCCTGAAATGTGATAATATAACCTTCACCTACAATCATACTGACCTGTTCAATTTCAATTTTTTTCTTTTTATTATTGTACGTCAACATTTTGAACAGTATAAAAATATAACTATCAAACTCGTCTAATTTCGGTCTTTGTGAAGTATCGAATACATCCTCTATTACCAAATCGTGTATATTGAAATTTTTCCCGATTTTCTCTATCTCTTTTCTGTTTTCAAGACCGTTAATATTAATCCAAGAAACCGTACCTTTTCGTTTAAACTTCGAACAATCGCCTATATTGTCGATAACTTTCTCCTCCAATTTTTTATCGTTATAATCAATAAACGAGATTATTGTTTTGTCCATTTCATTTTCTACGGATACATTGTTCCCGTTTTTACCGGCTTTTTTGTTATTTTTTGGCATTAATACCTCTCTTTTATATATTGAATAATTAAGTATAGCAATTTTTTAGGAAAAGTCAAAAAGAAAGGCTTGCAAAACCTTTATCTTGCAAGCCTTTATAATCAGATGGTACTGCAACTATAGAATATTATTCTACATTAAAAATAAGCAACAGCTCCTATCATTATCTGATCACTATAATTGCCGAATGTAAATTTCGGAACCGCAAAATTGTTAAAAACCCTTAAAGCAACTGCATCACTTAAAAAGTAATCAAGTCCCACATTTATGTTAAGTGTATTAGTAAACGTAGGCTTAATGGGCAATTCGAAATCAAAACCACCGAACGGGACTATTGCATCCGTAACAGCATAATGGTAATAGGAGTAAACACCTACCGAGAATGAATTTGGAAGACCTGTCATTTTCGTAAAAGCACTGCTGAGACCCACTTCAACATTGTCCGTCAACATCTTACCGTACAGGCCGCTGATGGAAATCAACCCCGATGGTTTAATGCCAATCATTCCGGAAGCACCGGCAATTGTTTTACCTGCTTTTACATTGGAGAAGAGCATCAAAGGGAATAAGAGCACCACTACAATTAAAATCCTTTTCATAGACATCTCCTTTTACAGTACCATCCTAAATATTATGAAACATAATTTTAAAAATGTCAAACACCATTATAGTCAACACAGCGACTACGTCGCAAGTAAGAACTGAGAAGTGAGAATTAGAAATAAATGGAAGCCCATATGGCTCTATGAACACCACTCCCTATTTCTGAGGGGAATTTAGTAATGTAACCTTGAATCAAGTTCAAGACGTTAATGAGATTCTGAAACAAGTTCAGAATGACAACACTGCGACTACGTCGCAAGTTACCAAGTAAGAAGTGACAGGACTACGTCACAAGCTTTCAAGTAAGAAGTTAGAACTAAGAAGTAGTAAATAAAGGAAACGATTACATATTTAAATTCTAAGTTCTTAGTTCTCACTTTTCACTTACTTTAGAATACCCCTCAGTCCGGTAAAACCGGACAGCTCCCCTTAAAGA
>WFRF01000224.1 GCA_015486655.1 Caldifarciminota bacterium
AACGCTTCCGTTCTTGTAAAACAATACGGTAAGACCCGCATTATAAGAGTAACATTTCAAAGAAAGAAAAACGGGTTTTGAACCCGTATATAATGTTATATACCCCCCATTGCTGAAATAGCTATAATTGCCCTCGTAACTCTCTCCCGAACTTCTTGTCCAACCGTCCGATTCAGGCACATTGCTACTTTCAAAATCGTATTTTATAATTGAAGAATAATCTTTCAAATTATAGAAATCCATATAAATGTCCGAATAAAAATCATAGAAATCGGAAATTTTAAATTTAACACTATTTTTATACACAACAAAAGAAGAGTCCAGCTCAACTACCGGAGGAAACGTATCCCTTTCACCGTAGAGAGGGAATATTATTGAATCCCACCTGAGAGAAGAGTTAAATAACAGAGTTCTGTATTCATCTATTCGGCTTAAGTAACTTTCTATGTTAATCGGGAGAAAAACAGATATATCGGAGGAATCCCGATTATTATAAAACAACTCATTAAATTTTGTTTTTAAAGTACTTTTGCCCGTAAGATTTATTAAATCTCTGAAACTGCACTGAATTGAATCGCCACTCACCTTATCGGGGTAGTAATCCAATTCTCCCATATTTATATCGCTTATTTTGCTTAAATCGTTCTTAAATTCATTTAGAAAATCATTTATTTCATTCAGATTTATAATAGAGAATTTTATACACGATGTATCGTTAAATACTTTTACCTCATCCTTAAGTCCGGTAAAATAATCTGTATTATTAAGTATCATACCGTAATCAAGAGAATTTATAGGTACAAGGTCTGGAGATGCTATACAATAATTTGCAAAATCCTTGATTTCGTCCATGACCTCTATTTCCCCCATAAGGCAGGCATCAAACACTATGCTCCTGAATTTAATACCATATTTGTTCTTACAATATTCAAATACGGATCTTAACTCCCCATTGGCAATGCCTATGGAATTTCCCGTATTACCGTCATATGAAATGGCAAAGGTACCGATACTATTGTACCATCCGTTTCCATGATCCCATATTACCAAATCTCTCTCATTATCGGCATATCTGTCAGCATTTATCAGAAAATCTTTCAGTGCATCAATGCTCCCTCCGTCATCCACATTTAAATCAAAACTGTCTATAATCGCCCCGTTTTTAAAATAAAATCTACTAAAAGACAATCCTATAAATTCTATTATTAATCTATTCTCCGTATTATCTGACAACAAGTCGTCTTTGAAATTCAGCCCTGCATTATTCAGGCTGTTTCTTGCAGATATGAATATCTCTACCGTCTCTGCTCTAATTAATATATTTGTAAATAGAAGGGAAAAAAGAAGGGGGGCAAAAAGCCCCCCCATTCTTAAGCGACCGAACATTAGAATCCAAGACCGAGCGTTACTCTGTGGACAAAGCCGAGTCTGTCATAATTGGCGATGCTGTAATCGACATTCATCTTTAATTGATTCATATCAATATGGAAACCCGCACCTGCCGATAATCCGGTTGCCTGCCCCTGCCATGTAAGATCAGGTCTGTTCATGAACTCATTATGTTTGTATTTATATCCCAGACGAATTGCAAATATTTTGGAAATTACATCTTCCATTCCCACATAAACCTGCTCTTCTCCATCATTCGGATGTGTGAACTCAAATGAGGTTGTGAAAACATTTGCATCCGTATGTACCCAATCATAAGCCATACCGATTCTAAACTCCGTTGGAAGAGCAAACGGTGTGGTTTTCGTCGTTATGTTTAGATCCGGTATCGTTAGGCCGGTATTGGGATCCGTATATGTAATTTGGTGGTCAAGTTGTCTTCCGGTGAACTGAGCTTGTCCGCCGAAGTTCCTCATTACGCCGCCGATTCTCAGATTTTCAACACCTGTCTGATACATAACACCGAGGTCAATACCGAATGTTGAAGCCGACATATCCCATATTGTCTCTCTAATAAATTTTCCTGTAATACCAAATGAAAACTTATCGGTAAAGTTTTTTGCATACGTGGCACCGACTACCATGTCGTTCGATGAAAATGTCCTGCCTGTTCCTTCCGGGTGTTCAATGGTTGTCTCGTTCATATCTCCCATTCCGAGCATACCGAACTGAATTCCGAAACTTCCGGACAATCCCATGTTCATTGTGTATGCGAGGTAAGAGTAATTTATATCGGAGAACCATTTTGTGTATCCGATTAAAACATTGTTATTTTTAAGATTAACAATGCCAGCCGGATTCCAGTATATAGCTGCTGCATCATTTCCCAATGCAGCTACTGCTCCACCTAATGCCGTGGATCTTGCATCAACACCAATCTGTAGGAATTTCATACCAGCCGTTCCCACTTTTGAGAATGTAAAATCGGCATAAGTAGCAACAGATACCAACAGGATCAGGCTGATTGCGATTAATATACTTCTTCTATACATATTATACCTCCAGCCCCTGTTATTTAATTATGGCGAATTTGCCTGTTGCTCTATGTTTTTGATCGAGAGTTTCTACAACATAGAGGTAGATTCCACTTGCAGGTGTGAGATTCGGATTTGTAAGGACATCCCAGTATTCCATTCCGTTTCCGCTCACATCTCTGTGTTCTATCATATCTACCAGATCACCTGTTAACGTGTATATATATATGTTACAGCTATCCGGTAAATTCATAAACATCATCTTAGGTTCGTTCACATTGGGCTCCATTGCATTCCTTACCAGATAAGGATTCGGCGCTACCGATACCTTTGCCAGTAATGTGTCTTCTATGCCGCTTGTGAATGT
>WFRF01000225.1 GCA_015486655.1 Caldifarciminota bacterium
GCCATGGAGATAATGGAAGAGATCCAAAATTTGAATGCTACATTGACATACCCTCTATCAATAAGAATCGGAATACATACAGGATTGGTTATCGCCGGCTATATAGGTCCCAAAAAGAACAGACAGTATACCGTAATAGGACATGCCGTAAATGTTGCAAAGCGTATACAGGAAGAGGGAAAAAGCGACAAAATATACGTAAGTGAAAGCACTTACGGAGCTACAAAAGATTCTTTCATATTTCAAAGTAGCGATTCAAGATTATTTAAGGGGCTCTCAAAACCAATAAAGATATTTGAGGTTCTCGGTATACAGAAAAATATAATCAGGGAAGTTCCTTTCATCGGCAGGAAAAAATACCTGACAAAACTTATACGTCTTTCCGATAAAGCTGCCAAGGGAAAACTTCAGATACTATCCATTGTCGGTGAAAGAGGTGCTGGTAAATCCAAACTAATTGAACAATTTAAGGATTATCTGTCCGATAAAAATGTTACATTGAGATACGGAATGGGTATTAACACACAGAAATTTATTCCTTATTCGGGAATCATAAACATACTTAAAATTAATCTCGGTATTCAGGATCTTCAAAACAAGAGGAAGGTTAACAAAATTTTAAAAGAGAGGCTGACTAAGTTTGAACGATACTATATGAGCATTCTGTTATCCACTTCCTCCACAAAAGAATATATGCAGTCGAAGGTCTTAAATAACGGAATTTATACTTCTCTTAAAAGTATGGTGATGCGATTGGCAGAGAAAGACACATTAATTATGATTATAGATGATGCCGATTATATCGACTCTCAGTCCCTTGAGATTTTAACCAGACTATTGAATGAAATCAAGAACATTAAAGCATTTTTTGTAATTACATCAACTACCCGTTTGCTTGAATTCGGACAATTAATCCAATTGAAGCCGTTTAGCTTGAAAGAAACTCAAAAATTTATACGAAATGTTTCACCAAAAAAATTAAGCCCCGAACTGGTGAATTATATTTATAAAATAACAAAAGGTAATCCCCTTTTTATTGAAGAAATATTACGTGATCCGAGTTTGGATGCCAATAGAGTTTCTGTTCCCTTCTCTCTACATGAATCTATTATGGCTCGTGTGGATAAATTACACGCTTCCTCTAAAAAATTACTACAATACGCTTCAGTTCTGGGATACATGGGAAACATAAACATTCTGCAAAATATCTCCAATTTCAGCGACAACAAGTTCAACAGTTCCATGGAAGATCTTGTGCTTTCCGGATTTATCAAACGTATTTCCGATAATCAATACATTTATCTACACCCTTTAGTGCATGAAATAATCTACAACAGTCTTTTAATCAAGACACGGAAAACTCTTCATAATGAAATTGGAAGAATCATTGAGAAGAAATATACATCCAACATAAACGACTACTACGAAATACTTGCATATCACTTTGAGTCGGGCGGCGACAAAAATAAATCACTGTATTATCACATACAATCCGCCGATAAGGCTCTTTCCCTGTACAATACCAAATCGGCAATCGATTTTTATAAAAAGGCTTTAAACATTGCAAAATCCATTAAGGATGAAAAGGACATCAACTACATTACTCTAAAGATAGGAGAAGCTTACTACGCAAAAGGAAATTTTAACACTTCATTAACATGGTATAAAAAAATCCTAAACAACAAAAAATTAGAGGGGAGTATAATTTATTATAAAAGCTTATTGGGAATTGCCGATAACCTGGAGAGAAAAGGGAAGTATGAGAAAGCGATTTCTCTGTCTACGGACATATTACAATCTGTCAAAGAAAATAACATTATAAAAGCCAAAGCTCTCTTATTATTGTCAATATCCCACTTTAGACTTGCAAACTACGAAACATCCCTGGATTATGCTTTTAAGTCCCAAGATATTGCCATGAAACTCGGGAGTTTGGAAGACGTGGCAGGGGCAAATGCTTTTATAGGACACAGCTACAGGTTCCTTGGAGATTTTGACAGTTCGGAAAAATACCACAGGAAGAACATTGAAATCGGTGAGTTGACGAGTAATCTTCTCCGAATAGCCTATACATACGATAGTCTTGCTTCCATTTACAGAGATCGGGGGGACTATAAAAGTGCTATGAAATACTTGCAGGAAAGCCTTGCTATTCTTATTAAAATGGGACAAACATTAAACATAGGAGATGTTTACAGTGATATCGCAGAGGTTTATTTGTTACTCAAAGATTATAACAACAGTTACAAGTATCTCAAAATGGCTAAAAAAATATTTAAAAAAATCGGATATGTATATGAACAAATTATATTAAACAGACGCTTTGCAAACTATTATTTACAATTGGGCAAATATATCCGATCGGCAAAATACGCAAGAGAAGCTTTAAACCTGGCAAAGAAATCCGGCGAAAAACTCGAAGAGGGCAGAGTGTATTTGCTTCTCGGAGATATATACAAC
>WFRF01000226.1 GCA_015486655.1 Caldifarciminota bacterium
GGGGAATTAACAAATGTCATGCTGAACTTGGTTCAGCATCTCATTGAGATTCCGGATCAAGTCCGGAATGACAAATTGTAAACAATCACGCTTACTGTGTTCTCATTTTATATTTCTATCAATTTCAATGTATGAAAGTGGTAAATATGTCTATACCACTTACCATCCTATGCTTCATATTTTTCTAAAAATATCCTTTCTCATTGACAAAACGTCAAATAAACTCTAATCTTATTATATTAAAAACAACAAAAAGGAGGATGAAGTGGATATCTCTCAAATAAGCCTGTTTAAATATTTAACTCCTAAAGAGTTGGTAAAACTAAGCCAGTATCTTCAAAAGGTATCATTTCCCAGAGGCTCTGTTTTATTTAATGAAAATGATACGGGAAACGAAATGTATATTATTTTAAAGGGGAAAGTAGAGGTTACCATATTAGATAAAAATGACAAACTCGTTTTAACAACATTAGGAGAAGGCTCTTTCTTCGGAGAAATGTCCCTCTTATCCAACATAAAACGCTCTGCCACCATAAAAATTCTTGATGACGCCGAATTTTATATGATAACCAGGGAAGGATTGAAGAAAATAATGAAAGAGACTCCTGCAATAGCCGTAAAGATTCTT
Source organism: Caldifarciminota bacterium (assembly GCA_015486655.1). Lineage (GTDB taxonomy): Bacteria > Hydrothermota > 32-111 > QNBC01 > QNBC01 > QNBC01. The sequence continues at coordinate 629 of WFRF01000226.1, forward strand.
TTTATTATCGCATCGGAATTATCAAACAGAATATCAAAAACAGACAAACTTCTCGGGGAATATTTTGAAAGAAACAAAGAGATAATAAACAATCAGTTGTTTAAAGATCTTTATGTATATACACTGAGCAATACGGGAGAAGAGGTAGATTTCCTCTAAGCCCGTTCCACGTACTCTCCTGTCCTTGTATCGACTTTTACCTTATCACCTTTGTTAACAAAAAGAGGTACATTTATTTTTGCTCCGGTTTCCACAATTGCTGGTTTAGTACCGCCCTGAACCGTATTCCCTTTTATTCCGGGTTCCGTTTCCGTCACTTCGAGAACAACAAAAAACGGTAGTTCTATACCTACAAATCTGTCATCTGCAAACAAACCCACAACTTCACTGTTTTCCAGCAGGAATTTTTTCTCCTCGCTTATTGTTTCATTGCCGATTTGATATTGATCAAAACTGACAACATCCATAAAGTGACTGTAAGTCTCATCCGAATATAAATATTGAACCTGCCTCTTTTCAACTCTTACAACATTGACCTCCGACCCGGATTTAAGCGTCATATCAATAACCTGGCCTGTTTCAATGTTCTTTAACCTCATTCTTACAAAAGCATTCCCCTTCCCCGGTTTAACATGTTGATATTCAACGATAAAATAGATTTTCCCGCTAATTTCTATTGCCGAACCTTTTCTTATATCGGAAGTAGTAGCCATATATCCTCCATTATAATCCTTTTAACCAATCTTTGAATTTATTCATCTCCTTTTTATTACTCTCCTCTTCCGGAGGAGTTTTTTCCTCTATAGGGATTTTTTCTTCATTTTCCTTCTTTTCTTCCTCTTCTTTTTTTCCTTCCGTAACCTCTTTTGATTCTTTTGAATTTTTATTTAACGTTTCGAATAATTCGCTTAGTTTAAGCGCCTTTGCCTTTCTCATTTCTTCCGGGGATTTCTCTTCTTCTTCCTTTTCGCCCGTTTTGACACTCTCCTTTTCCGCATTATCCAATTTTGCTATTAGAGCTTTTACCCTTTCATTAAACGGATCTTTCTTCTCAAGGAAATTCAACACCTCTCGCGCCTTTTTATACTGTTTTTGGTTTATATAAACCTGTGCCATGGTTGTAGTATAAAATGCTTCAGGCACTTCCTGTTCTTCAACCTTTTGTTCTTCAGGAGGGACTTGCTCTTTGTTTTCTTCACTTTCAACGGGACCTGTTTCTTCTCCCCCTTTTTTCTCGGAAACATCGACGTCAAGAGAATCCAGAGACAACTCTCTGACTCCGCTCATTCTTGCAACCGCCCCCTCATATCCGGGAATTCCTTCATCCGAAGTATCCATGCTCACGGAATGAGGTTCAATAGCCTGCTGATTTTCTTCTTTGGTCTCTTCTTCTTTTTCCGCAATAGATTCTTCTTGCGGTTCCGGTTCCGGCTTCGTCTCTGAAACCCTGTTTTTTAACTCGCTTTTGATTTTATCTATTGTGGCCTCAAACTCACTTCTCTTGGAAGGATTTAAAATCAACAATTCCTCATAAATTTTGAGGGCCTTTTCAAGTTCCCTCTTTTTGTAGAGAAGTGATGCCAACAGATCCATTGCAGAAATATTTTCTTTGTCAAATTTCAACGTTTCGGTCAACTCAAAAACAGCATCATCGACCCAATTCAATTCAATATAACATTTCGCCAATATATAATGAGCTGTAGGGTAATCAGGATGAAACTTAAGTCCCTTTTTAAGCACACTTACAGCTTCTTCGTATTCATTATTCTGCCTTAACAGATCCGCTAATTTTGCAAACAAAATTGACGAAGGATCGTTTTCAATACGTTCCCTAAGGCTGTTTATAAAATCTTTGTCTACTATATCTACCTCCTTCTTATGATTATATTTTATTATTTCAAACTGTCAAGAGCAAATTGAGTAGATGAAGTAGATAGGTGTAAACATATTAACCACTTGGTGCTCTAAAGAACTATGCTGCAAAATGTGATTGTGTAACAGGTAAGAAATAAGAAGTAATAAACATAAAGAATATGAAATAATTGATTCCGATTTAACTTCTCAGTTCTTAGTTCTCACTTTTCACTCATTTTATAATACCCCTCAGTCCGGTAAAACCGGACAGCTCCCCTAAAAGTGGAGCAGCTATTCTTAGGGATGATAAAATAAATTACATATTTAACTTCTTAGTTCTAAGTTCCTACTTCTCACTTATTATGGAACACCCCCCTGCTCCGCAGTACCCCTCTGCAGAGGGGAATTTAGTAATGTAACCTTGAATAAAATTCAAGGCATTATTGAGATTCCGGATCAAGTCCGGAATGACCGATTGTAAATAATCACATTTACTGTGTTCTCATGCTATATTTCTATCAATTTCGATTTACGAAACTGGTAAATATGTCTATACCACTTACCAATTTGAGTATATGAGTAGCCGACTGAAAACTTGACAGATAATCTTTTATTTATTAGAATGAGTTTTTAAGATTTAAGGAGGTGTTTATGAAGAAATTTCTTACATCATTGTTTCTCATTTTTCTAACTTTTGTCACTCTTTGGGGAGCAAGGGTTACTCCTATGCTCAGAGCCAGTTTGAATGCACGCAAGAGAGGTGAAAGCTCCCTTGTTAAACTGTCGGCATCGGCAAGACAAGGGAATCTTATACCTGTTGTGATCAAGTTTAAGAAAGGTTATAAACCTAATATAAAAGGGATTCAAACAATAGCTGGTAATGTTGCAACTGCCTTTGTTACTGAAGGAGAGATAAAGGAAATGGAGAGCGATAATAGTATATTGACAATCGGAGCTGCCATTGTTCTCAATCCGTTATTGGACATCAGTGTGCCGGCAACCGGGGCTGATATGCTGAGATTCGGTACAGCTCCCTCTTATGATGATTCAAGCATAACAGGCAAAGGGGTAATTATAGGAATTGTTGATACCGGTATAGATTGGTCCATGGATGACTTTAAAGATCCTCTTACGGGGCAGACAAGAATCGCCTATTTGTGGGATCAGACCAATGATTCTACGGGGACACACCCGTCGGGTTATTCGTATGGTGCCGAATGGGATAGCTCGCAAATCAATGCAGGGCAATGTGACGAAGCGGATGATCCCAACGAAGTTTGTCACGGTACACATGTTACCGGCATAGCGGCGGGTAACGGGGCATCTACATGTGCCAGTCAACCTCCTTATAAATATGTAGGAATGGCTCCCGAAGCTACAATTGTTTTTGTAAAAACTAACCTTCAGGATAACGGAATTATAGATGGTGTTAATTATATATTCCAAAAAGCGGCTTTAATGGGAATGCCTGCTTCCGTTAATCTTTCCTTGGGCGGAAATACGGGTCCCCATGACGGGACAACGCTTATGGAACAGGCTCTTAATAATCTAACCGGACCAGGCAAAATTATAGCTGCGGCAGCCGGTAATTCGGGTGCCGACAGCATTCATTCTACCATGATTGTTCCTAACGGAGGCTCAGACAGTATACATTTTAATACGGAAAGCGCTTTAATGGCTTTGCTCGGCGGGGCTTATCCGGGGTTTATAGATATTTGGCATAACGGGAATGATAATTTCACAATAGAACTTATAAGTCCCGATACTATGGGTGGGAACGATCCTGCACACGGAGCCACAGTATACGGTCCCGTTACAGCCAATGATTCAGTTGTTTCTTCAACGCCGGGAGGATATGGTAAGATCAGTGTTTACGGAGATCAATACGACTCGGACAATGATATGAAGGAGATGGCAATTGTTTTAGATCCATCATCTCTAGATTTTTTATCCAGCGGATACAGTGGCACATGGGAGATAGTCATTCACGGAACAAGTTCAACTGAGGATACCGTTCATCTGTGGAGTTCCATAGGATACTCCGCAAGTTTATATGAAAATGTGGATTTTGACATGACAATAGCGGCTCCCGCTACTGCCGACAGTATAATTTCCGTTGCCGCCTATGCCACAAAGAAAGCATGGACTGATGAACAGGGTAATGCTGAAACATACTCGGGTTTAACAAATGGTATGTGGGATCCTACAATTGGTGACATAGCCATGTTTTCTTCTGCCGGACCGAGAAGAGACGGTGTTATGAAACCTGATATAGCAGCACCCGGTTTCGGAGTGGCGTCTACCCGTGCAACCAACGCAACAATGAATCCCATAACGGGCGGTTCGGATATTGAAAAAGCTACTGTGGAAGATTCTTCCCATATTATCATGCAGGGAACAAGCCAGGCATGTCCTCATGTTGCAGGGGCAATTGCCCTAATTTTGGAATTAAATCCCAATTATACCCCGTCGCAGGTAAGAGATTTACTTACAGGTAGTGCCGTTACCGACGGGTTTACGGGTACGGTTCCCAACAACAGGTGGGGTTACGGCAAAATGGATATTTATTCTGCATTATCCCCTCAATTGGGTATTGATAAGATATCAAATAACAGAAATTTTGAACAACTAAGTTTCTATGTAAAAGGGAATGTTCTTTTTGTAAAAGGGACAGAAAAAAGCTTACCAATTGACATTTTAAATCTTGCAGGGAGAATAGTAGAGAGGAAGATGAGTAAAAAAACGGGTGTTAAAATAAATAACGTTTCTAGCGGTATCTATTTTGCAAGAATCGTCTATAAAGGTAAGTCGTATAATAAAAAATTGGTGATTATTCATTAGTATAAAAGAGGGGAGCTTTGCTCCCCTTTTTTATTGGCAAATATATTTGTCCTTTTTGTAAATTCTCCGCTTGAACAATTCTCTTCCTGTGATATTATAAAGTAACTATTGCAAAGGAGGCTGTATGGAAAAAAAATGGTGTCTGATTACCGGGGGCTCCAAAGGGATTGGATATGAATTTGCAAAATTGTTCGCTCGTGATAAATATAACCTTATTCTCATTGCAAGAAGTGCCGACTTGTTAAATAAAGTTAAAAAAGAACTTGAAGAAAATGAGAATATAGAAGTTGTTGTTATACCTCTTGATCTTCTTGAGCCGGATTCGTTGTACATATTACAGAGAAAGATTAAACGCAGGAATATAGAAATTGATGTTTTGGTTAACAATGCGGGTTTCGGGGGATACGGAAAATTTGTAAATGATGACATAGAAAGGGATATTGACATGATTCACCTGAATATCGAGGCGATAACGAGAATCACCTATGAGTTTCTCCCGGAGATGCTTAGAAGAGGGCGAGGCAAAATACTAAATGTTGCATCTATAGCGGCATTTATGCCGGGAGTTTTAAGCGCTGTTTATTATGCCGCTAAATCATATATTCTCAATTGGTCTCTTGCAATTGAAGAAGAAATAAAGGGAAGCGGAGTTTCTTTGTCGGTTTTGTGCCCCGGACCTGTCAAAACGGATTTTATGAGAACATCGGGTATGGGAGAAGCAAAGATTATGCGCTGGCTTGCAACGTCTCCAATTAATGTGGCTAAGACGGGATATAATGGATTAATGCGGGAAAAACCGCTTATAATTCCGGGCACTTTTAACAGATTACTTGTTTTGGGGAGTAGAATTATGCCTGTTAAACTTGTAATGAAAGTTACAAAATTTCTTATGCAGCCTTAGAAGGCAAATTATTTTATTAACTCCAACTGATTCTTATTTCAGTGCAATTATCCCCGTCTGCAAGTGATTTATTAATCTTTAAAACCGGATTATTCCCCTTTGTGAGCTCTAGAGCCTTTTCAATCCATCCGGCTATTCTTGCTTCAACAAGTTTGCTCGGCTCGGGAAATTCAACAATTTTCAAGAGGGCCATTTTAGCTTCTTCCTTTGTAACCTCTATTTTACTCGGTGTATAGTACAGTGAGAATATACTACTTGCCCTTTTGATTAAAAAATGAGGAGATCCGAATTTCAGAAAGACCCTATAAAATTTTTTTAATCCCATTTCAGCGCTAAATTTACCAACTTCCCATGCTCCTTTTGATTTTCCCTCGTAAAACAAATCACATAACTTACGTGTAGGTTCGATAAACCCTTCGTTCATCGGGTACCACATACTCGGTAATATATCACCGGCAATTATTTCTCTTGATTGCGGGAGTAGGGAATTTAACCATTCGTCATACCTCTCGGCAAATTTATTTTTTATAAACTCAGATGTCGAAGTAACCGCGGACCCTTTCACTTTCATTACGACTCCTCCTAATAAAATGATTTTATTTTGTATGTTTTTCTTTACTTTTATTTTTTGTTATATATAGATCACGGAACATCTTATCGCCGACTATTGCCTTATTTAATAGGAAATGCGTTTCCAGGTTATTATTGGTCCTGGCAAGTCTGTCAGCTAATATATTACATAAGGCGGTTAATATTTTAACCGATATGTTGAGGTCTTTTTCCATAATTTTTTTGAATGCGTTTATTGTCATAATATAAATAACAGAATCCTCTACAACTTCTACGTTGGCACTTCTGTCGTAAACCCTTAAAAGAGCCATCTCCCCGAAGAAATCTCCGCTGTTTAGAGTAGCCAGTTCCAGAGTATAGTCCCCTCTTTCCAAATATACCCTTACTTTGCCCTTTTCAATTAAGTACATTTCAGCTCCCAGTTCTCCTTCGGAAAATACCATTTCCCCCTTTTTGTACTCTTTTCTCTTGAGAAGAGGTTCTATGAAAGCAGTTTCCTCATCGGTTAAGTTTTTAAAGAGTAAAAAATCGTTTATCTTCATAAGTTCCTCCTAATCTTCCAATATTTTTTCTTTTCCGATATATCCGCTTTTCTTAAAATATGTTTTTACCTTTTTAATTAAATCTTCGGGAATAGTTCTCTCCGTGGGAAATAAAGGACTATTGGAGATGAAATCAATGATTTTATAAGCAAACCGCAGCGGAATCTCAATGCCGTTTTTTCCCACCCATCGGGCCTTGTCGTTTATAGTATGTGCATTAAAGCTGCTCTTTCCACCCCAACGGGCAATATTGATTGAAGGGATGCCTTCCAGTGCAAAAGGCATTGAATCGCTGCTGTATATGTCCTTTGTAATATCAATAATATAACCGAGATTGGATGAGAGGAGTTTACTCAAATAGAATATATCATCCCCGCCGATAACTCTGCACATATTTGTACCGAAAATATCTCCCGCAACATCAATATTTATTGTAATCTTATACGTTTTAAGTTCCGCTTCATGTGATTTAACGTAGTTTTTGCTGCCCAACAATCCGAATTCTTCCCCGCTGAAGAGTATAAACCTTATCCCTCTTTTTGCCGGATGTCTTACAAATTGCTTTGCAAGTTCTGCCACTATAGCCGTTCCGCCTCCGTTATCCGTTGCTCCCGGGGATTTATAAACGCTGTCGTAATGTCCGAAAACGAGAATTTCCGGTTCTTTTTTATGTGTTCCCTCGGATATGACAATGATGTTTTCCCCACGGACTTTTTTAATTCTGTTATTTCCCGATATTCTTATCGACTTTCCGTTGTGTTTTAAAAGTCTCATCGCATCTTTATGTTTTACGATAACACTCGGAATCATAATGTTGTCCTTCACCAAGACCTGTCTTGTTGTACTTGTAATATAATCCTTTTGAGGCGGGGATATTATGATATAGCCCTTTACGCCTATATCGTTCAGAATACGGAAATCTTTAACCTCCATACCTCCTGTGGCAAGGAGTATTTTGTCTTTCAGGTTAAAATCAATGTTTTTTATATTTTTATAGTTATCTATGAAGAGAAGTTCCCCTTCGACATCAAAGGGATTCTGGTTCCCTACGGGTCTTGCTCTGAAAGAGCCGCTTGAGGTATAAATTTCGGCGTTACCATCATCGTATCCGTAGCACTCGAAAGATTCCGTTACGAACGGGATTTTGTTTTTGTCATAAAAATCGGTGATTTCCTTTTTTGCTCTTTCTATTCCCTCGGAACCGATCATCCTCGGATATGCGATTCTCTTAAGTAAACTTAACGCTTCATTGGTCATGTTCATAATTATCTCCAGGAATTTTGAAGTATGTAAGTATCATTTCTTTTATATCGTTGCGTATTTTTCGGTAAAAGTTCGTTATCTCTTCTTCACTGCCTTTGTATTCTGCGGGATCCGGAAAAGGATAGTGCTCCTCTTTTCCCGATTTGCCGAGAAAAACGGGACATGTTTCATCCCCGTCACCGCAAACGGTTATTACATAATCAAAATAATCTTTACTAAATATATTTACATGTTTTGGGGTTTTTTCGGAAATGTCAATGCCGATTTCCGCCATTACTTTAACGGCAAACGGGTTAACCCTTTCCTCCGGTTTACTCCCCGCCGAGAAAGCTGTATATCTTCCTTTTCCATAGTAATTGAGTAATCCTTCGGCCATCTGACTCCTGCATGAATTGCCTACGCATAAAAAAAGTACCTTTTTCATTAACCTCCTTATCAGATTTATTATATAACATATTATTGAAAATGTGAACAGCAATTTATTATAATAGGTACGGACATATTAACCACCTAATGGGAGTGAAAAGATCTCCTCGAGATTATAAGAAAATAGGAATTGAGAAATTATAATTCAATGGAAATCCCGTATGGCTCTTTTAACACCCCACTGCTACGCAGTACCCCTCTTTCCGAGGGGAATTTAGTAATGTAAACCTTGAATAAAATTCAAGGTATCATTGAGATTCCGGATCAAGCCCGAAATGACCGATTGTGAGCTTTTCCTATTGTTGCCTCTCGGAGTGGGAGTATAGGAATTGGATATGCGATATTTCAGTTAATTTTAATACGTGAAAATAGCTTTCTATGTCATTTAACTGTTTCAGTGTTACGAGTTTTCACAGTGTAGAAAAATCATAAAATAAAGAACAATATATAGATTATTATCCCGGTTACGAGGAAGTAAAAAACGGAATATTTGTGGAAATCAATCCATATCTTCTTGGTTTTTACCATTCTCAGGGCTATAATATTGGCCAAGGATCCTATAGCAAGACCATTCCCGGCAACATTTACGCCATATGTTATTGCGAGCCAGTTACTGCTGAATTTTGAAACAAAAACACTTGCGGGAACGTTACTGATTAACTGGGATGTCAGAGCAGAAAACAAAAAAACGTTGCCGGAATGTTGTAAATTTAGCATTTGAATATATTTTATTATAATTGGTATTGTAGAAACAATACGAAAATCGATAAAAATAATAATAAATGTCAATAAAAGTATCCAGTCGGTTTTAAATAGAACATTTCTGTAAAACAAAAGATAGAGTATAAATAAAATCGGTAACGCTATATAGGCAATTTTTATTTCCAAGGAAATTAAATAAATTATAAGTATCGTTAATGAAGAAACGAATAAAATCTTATTCGGTCTTTCTGCGTTTTTAAACTTTTTCGAAAATTTTATTTTTCTGGCGGGAAAAATAAGCCATGTGAATACCAAAAGAATCACAATGAGAATGGCAACCAACGGAATCATTTTATAGATAAACATCACAAATGAAATATCCCATTTATGCCATAAGAAGAGATTTTGAGGATTCCCGATGGGGGTAAGGGCTGAGCCGACGTTAACGGAGATGGCTTCAAATATTATTAATTTGGATATGTCGTTTTTTATCAGATTTTGCATACCGAGAGTCAACGGAATAACGATAAACAACGTTATGTCATTAGTGAGAAATGCAGATAAAAAGATTGAAATAAAAATCAGAAAAGTCGCCAGGCTTTTTTCATTTTTCAGTTTCTTTAACATGTTTCTTGAAATGTAATCAAAAAAACCGCTCTCTTTTATGCCAGCAGTGATTATCAATAATCCCGTGAGTGCCGTTATTGTTTGCCAATCGACGAAAAGGGGATAATTTTTTATTTTATAAGGGTAAAAAACAGCCAAAATAACGGTTAAAAGCAGCAGGATAGAAAGGAAAACCTCTTTTTTAATCAAACCGATTATCTTTGTCATGACAGACTCTGAGGATTATACTATTTAAGCATCAGTGTTGCTATAAGGAGATAGATACCTGTTCCTATTATATCTGCCAAAGTTGTTATGAGGGGAGTACTCGCGGTAGCAGGATCTTTTTTAAATTTCATAAATATAAAAGGTAATATAACACCGATCAAACTTCCGATTATGACATTTATTATCATTGCTGAAACCACAACTTCAGCTATGAATATATTACCCCTTACAAAACCCATTATTGATATTCCGAGCCCCATGAACACCCCCAAAGTTCCTGCAATAAGAAACTCACGGCCTAAAAGGTAGATCCAATCTTTCATTTCTACGGTACCGAGTGCGAGCGCTCTTATAATAAGTGTTGCCGATTGCGAACCGGCGTTTCCCGCCGTATCTACCAGGACAGGAAGAAAGGTTACAAGGACCACATATTTTGCTATTATCGATTCGAACCCCTGGATGATGCCTCCTGTAATGATATCCATTATAAGAAGTAAAAAAAGCCAAGTGATTCTTGCCCGTATTATTTTCTTAAATGGTACATTTTTTATTTTAGTAATGAAGTCCAATCCCACTGAATCCGCTTCGACAGCGGAGTATTTAGTGAAATCTTCTGTATTCTCTTCTCTTATAACGTCGATAATATCATCTATGGTAACGATCCCAAGTAGATGGACTTCAGAATCGGTGACAGGTAGAGCCGTAAGGTTGTACTTCTCAAAAACCTTTGCAGCTTCTTCCTGGTCCATTTCAGCATTTACGGAAACGAAATGATGATCCATTATGGACTGAACGCTCTTGTTTGACTCGGCTAAGATCAACCTTCGTATGGGGATATCATCCAAAAGATGCCAATGGTTATCAATTATATAGAGCATGTCAATCGTTTCCGCATCTCTTCCGAATTTCCGGATATGCTCCATTGCTTCCTCTATTGTCCAGTAGTGTTTGATTGCAACGTAGTCGGGAGTCATTAACCTTCCGATGCTGTTTTCGGGATATCCGAGTAATTGGAGTGCTTCCTTGCTTTCTTCTGGGGGTAAAAGATTTATCAATCTTCTTGTAAGGGAGTCCGGAAGCTCTTCAAACAGCTGTGTTCTGTCATCGGGATCCAGAGAAAGGATAATTGACTTGACCTGTTCATCTGTCAAGTAATTGAGTAAATTCTCCTGCATATTGCTGTCGAGTTCTGAAAAAACATCGGAAGCCAGTTCTTTTGGAAGCAGTCTGAGAATAACGACACAGTCTCGGGGGTCGATTTCCATGAAAAGATCCGTTATGTCCGGTGCATACCATGTAGATAATACTTCTTTCAACGTATGCCATTGTTTACTCTCAATAAGTTCTTCAATATCGGGTTTTAAAAGTTTGACTATCTGGTTAAAGTATTTTTTTTCTTCTTCCATATCCGCCTCCATGAGAACCGACAGGTCCCATCTTTATCGATAATGCGAACATCAATGCAACTTAACACCGGAAAAAATATATATCAATCAAATTAAAAAGTAAAGTTATATTTACAGAGAGAATAAGTTGTATCTTCGTATCCGTTTGTTATCCGGAATAATGTGAAGTTGACAAAATGTGGAAAATCGGATATATTGCCAGGATTTTATAAGTGTATGTCTCTAAAAGAGATAATATTGACATATACGTATATTTTAGGTATATTATAGCAAAATTAAGGAGGTGCTAATTGGCTATTAACATTCATTTGCGCAGAGAAGGAAGGATTCACAAGCCTTTTTATCGTATTGTCGTTGCCGACAAGAGAAGCCCCAGAGACGGCAGATTCATCGAGCAGTTGGGGTATTACAACCCGTTAAATAAAGCTGAGTTCAAAATCGATCTTGAGAAGGTCGACGAATGGATAAAAAAGGGTGCGAAACCGACAAATACGGTCTTAAAACTCATTGAAATCGCACGCAGTAAATCAAATTCAAATGAATAAGGTTGAAGAACTATTAAATTTTATTGCCGAATCGCTCATTGAAAAAAGAGAATCGTTCAAGATCATACGGGTCGAGAGCGATATGAATGTTCTCTACACTATTCAAGCCGGAAAGGATGATCTCGGCCGACTGATAGGTAAAGGCGGAAAAACCGCAAATGCTATCCGAACACTGATTTTTGCATGTCATTCCAACGGAAAAAGAGCGACGGTCAAATTCGAAGAATTATGAATGAGAAAGTCTTAATAGGCGTGATAGGAAGAACATACGGAGTTAAGGGATACTTTACGATAAAGTCCTTTTCCGATTTTCCGGAACGTTTTACCTCAATGAATGAGATAAAATTGTTAATGGGAACAACTGAAGAAGTTTTTGATGTTGAAGACGCCTATATAAGAAACAAAAAGATCTTTATGAAGATAAAAGGTGTCGACTCCAGAGAAGATGCATTGCGATTTAACGGTAAACGCATTTTCATTAATAGGAACGAGAGGATGAAATTAGAAAAGGGACAATACTATATTTCCGATCTTCTCGATTTGGATGTATTCGATGCGAAGAATGAACGTATCGGCATTGTAAAGGATATTATCAATAACGGGGCTACCGATATACTTGTCATTAAGGACGGTAAAAGAGAAAATCTCGTTCCCATGGTCAGAAGATTTATAGATACCATTGACATAGAGAACAGGAAGGTTGTTATTTCCCCCATAGAGGGAATGATTAATGCTCATTGACATATTAACTATTTTCCCTGAGTTTTTTGCCTCCCCGCTTGAATGCGGAAATGTGAAAATTGCAAAAAACAAGGGAATGCTGAATGTAAGGATTACCGATATACGGAAATTTACCAAAGATAAGCATCATAAGGTAGATGATTACGGTTTCGGAGGGGGACCGGGAATGGTAATGATGGTACAACCCGTATACGATGCTCTTGGAAGTGTTAATTCCGGTGATGCTCACAGTATTCTCTTTACACCTCAGGGGAAAAGATTTACGCAGAAGAGAGCGGACGAACTTAAAGAGATAGAGCATCTCGTTCTTGTTTGCGGGAGATACAAAGGAATAGATGCAAGGATTGAGAACTTTATTGACGAAGAACTATCCATCGGTGATTATGTGGTAAGCGGCGGAGAATATGCGGCACTGATAGTAATTGATGCTATTGCCCGACTTCTACCCGGTGTTATGGGAGATATAGGTTCGGCAATGGAGGATAGTTTTTCATCAGGTTTGCTTGATGCGCCGAGATATACGAGACCCAGAGAGTTTATGGGGATGAAAGTTCCCGATGTGTTACTCTCGGGGAATCATAAAGAGATAGACAGATGGAGAAGAAAGGAATCTCTTAAATTGACATTGGCGAAAAAGCCGTGTCTTTTAGACAATGCTGATTTAAGTGATGAAGATAAGAAAATAATAAAAAACTTACGCAACCGCGATGGTAAGGAGGAATAGATGGACATACTGGAAAGTGTCGGAAGAAAAAGATTGAGAACCGATCTGCCGGAATTCGGTGCAGGTGATACGGTTAGAGTGTTTTTGACAATTGAAGAAGGCGGAAAGAAAAGACTGCAGAGATTTGAAGGCGTTGTTTTGCAGAGAAAGGGAAGCGGACTCGGAGAAACGTTTACCGTCAGGAAAATATCCGGCGGAGTCGGAGTTGAGAGAATTCTTCCCGTAAACGGGCCGTTAATTTCAAAAATTGAAGTACTCAAGAGAGGAAAAGTAAGAAGGTCAAGGATATTCTATTTTAGAAAATTGACCGGAAAGGCGGCAAAAATACAAGAAAAGAGATAATGGAAGTTATTGAAAAGAAACTTTGGGAAAGAAACATAAGATTTGTAGCCGGAATCGATGAAGTGGGACGTGGTCCCCTTGCCGGACCTGTTGTTGCAGCTTCGGTAATATTGCCTTACGGCAAAATTTTTGACGGCATTGATGATTCAAAAAAGCTCTCACCCGAAAAAAGGGAAGAGATGTTTTATATGATTGTAGAAAATGCCGTTTCTATCGGTATAGGTTACGTGGATTCAATGGTAATAGATGATATCAATATCTTGCAGGCAACATTTGAAGCAATGAAAAGAGCAATATGCAATATGAGTATCGTTCCCGATTATCTTTTAATTGACGGAAATTACGAATTAAGGGATGTACCGTTGTTTCAAAACAGTGTTGTTAAGGGGGATTCCAAAAGCCAGTGCATTGCCGCAGCTTCAATTGTTGCCAAAGTTTACAGAGATAGGTTGATGGAAGGATACGATATCGAATATCCCATGTATCACTTTTCAAAAAACAAGGGGTATGGAACAAAAGAACATTTGGATGCACTGATAAAATACGGTCCGTGCAAGATTCACAGATTTTCTTTTGCTCCGGTAAAGAATATCGCACATAATGAATGAAGAAGGGAGAAGAGGCGAAGAGATTGCCTCTTCTTTCCTTATCAAGAGGGGGTACAGAATTGTCGGGAGGAATTTCCGTTTCAGCAAATATGGAGAAATAGACATAATAGCCGTTCACAAGGATATACTTGTGTTTGTAGAGGTTAAATTCAGGAAAAACAATAAATACGGAAGGGCTATTGAATCTATAAACGATGTAAAACGAAAGCGTATTGTAAAAACAGCTCGTTACTTTTTAATCAAAAAAGGCATTTTAGGGAAGGTTAACACGCGATTCGATGTAATTGCCATAGATGTTATTGACGGAAAAACGAAAATAGATCATATAAAAAATGCGTTCAAGGGGGAAATATGATATCACGTTTATTTTCAGGCACATTGGAGGGGGTGGAGGCTTATATTGTCGAAATCGAGACAGATTTAACCCGGGCGCTTCCCGCTCTTAATATTGTAGGGTTACCCGAGAGGGTCGTAAAAGAGGCCAAAGACCGCGTAGAATCGGCAATTAAAAACACAGGAATACAATTCCCCACAAAAAAGATCACGGTAAATCTTGCCCCTGCAGAAAAGAGAAAAGAATCCTCGGGATTTGATCTACCCATTGCAATTGGGATACTCGTTGCCAGCGGTAATCTGATTTCAAGGACATTGAGCGATTATGTAATCGTAGGAGAGTTGTCACTGGGGGGAGGCGTAAGAAGGGTAAACGGTGCTCTGTCCATTGCAATCGCAACAAGAGAAGCTGGCTTTAAGGGATTGATCCTTCCCGAGGAAAACGCTTCGGAAGCGGCGGTAGTGGATGGGATTGATGTCATACCCGTCAAATCGCTAAAGGATGTTATATCCTTCTTTAAGGGTGAGCTAAACATAGAACCGTATACTGTTGATCTTGAAAAACTGTTCGATTCCGTGGGAAAATACAGTGTGGATTTCTCGGATGTCATGGGGCAACAAACGGCTAAAAGGGCAATTGAGGTGGCTGCCGCAGGGGGGCATAACTTGCTGATGATAGGGCCTCCGGGCTCTGGTAAAACGATGCTTGCAAAAAGAATTCCGACTATCTTACCTGAAATGACTGTTGAAGAAGCCCTGGAGACAACAAAAATCCACAGTTCCGTAGGGGGGTTGAACCCTGACAGCGGCATTGTAGCCACAAGACCATTTCGTTCGCCTCACCACACCATATCAAATATAGGATTAATAGGCGGGGGACAGAGGATAAAGCCGGGAGAGGTAAGCCTTGCACATAACGGCGTCCTCTTTCTCGATGAATTGCCCGAGTTTAACAGGAATGTGCTGGAGGTTCTGAGACAACCTCTGGAAAACGGTGAGGTTACTATTTCAAGAGCTGTGGGGAGTTTAACTTTTCCTTCACGTTTTATGCTTGTTGCCGCAATGAACCCCTGTCCTTGCGGTTATTTTGGCGATCCTTATCATACTTGCACTTGTACGCCAAATATGATACAAAAATATATGTCAAAAATTTCGGGACCTCTTTTGGATCGAATAGATATTCATATCGAGGTTCCTGCAGTAAAGTATAAAGAGCTTATATCGAAGAGAAAAGAAGAAACATCGGAGAATATAAGGAAAAGGGTGCAGAAGGCAAGAGAAATGCAGAATGAAAGATATAAGGGGAAAGACGGAATCTACTCCAATGCGCATCTGACCGCAAAAGCTGTGGAAAAATACTGCAATCTTGATGACCGGTCTGAAAATTTACTGCAAACGGCAATAAAAAGATTTGGATTCTCTGCAAGAGCTTATAACAGAATATTGAAGGTATCGCGTACAATAGCGGATCTCGACGGCGAAGAACATATTAAGGCTGCCCATATTTCGGAAGCCATTCAGTACAGATCACTGGATCGGAGGTTTTGGTTATAATATATAAGGAGGTATAATGGATACTTTAACCGTTTCTCAACATATAATCGAACAACAGAAACGATTTCCAAATGCCACGGGGGAATATACGGGGTTATTGGAGAATATTATTCTGGCGGCAAAGATTGTTACGAGAGAGGTAAGAAAAGCAGGACTTGTTGAGATTTTAGGACTCACCGGAAAGAAAAATGTTCAGGGAGAGGATGTGCAGAAGCTTGATATCTTTGCTAATGATACGATGGTTAAGATTCTTGGCAGAGGCGGTCATGTTTGTATTATGGCATCCGAAGAGGTGGAAGATCCCATATACCCCGTAGACGGCTACCCCATAGGAAAATATGTAGTGAGTTTCGATCCGTTGGACGGTTCATCAAATATAGATGTAAACGCCAGCATAGGAACAATATTCGGTGTACACAGAAGAAAGAGTGAAGGCGGAAGAGGAACAATTGATGACCTGCTTCAAAAAGGTACTGAGCTCGTGGGAGCCGGCTATATTATTTACGGATCCAGCACGATTATGGTTTATTCGGCAGGGTTTGGTGTGCACGGATTCACATATGACCCATCAGTCGGTGAATTTTTACTCTCACATGAAGACATAAGGATACCGTCAAGGGGCAGTATCTACAGTATTAACGAAGGAAACACCATATATTGGGATGAGCCGGTAAGAAAATATATTGAGTATCTCAAATCAAAGAAAAATCATGTTAAAAAACCTTACACTGCACGTTATATAGGTTCACTTGTCGCTGACTTTCACAGGAATCTGCTTAGGGGAGGTGTTTTTCTCTATCCCAAAGATAACAAGGATCCCAAAAAACCCCATGGTAAACTTAGGTTGCTCTATGAAGCTCAGCCTCTCGCATACATAGCGGAACAGGCGGGCGGTGCGGCGTCAACGGGAACGGAAAGAATACTTGATATACAACCTATGGAACTGCATCAAAGGGTTCCGCTAATTATAGGAAGTAAAGAAGATGTAAAAATGGCGGAGGACTTCATCGCGGGGAAGTATTAATCTCATCCTTTAAATCTTCTATGGATAACGGCATGACTTCATGAATTGAATTTTTTCCAAGTAATATCATTATAAATCGGTCCAGACCGAATGCGATGCCGCCGGAAGGCGGCATTCCTATTTCCAATGCTTTTTGAAAATCA
>WFRF01000227.1 GCA_015486655.1 Caldifarciminota bacterium
CCCCCCTATTTCCGAGTAGAATTTATTTCTTATACCCCTCAGTCCGGTAAAACCGGACAGCTCCCCTAAAAGAGGAGCAGCTATTCTTAGGGATTATAGAATCAATTACATATTTCACTTCTTAGTTCTTACTTCCCACTTTTATTTCTTAGTTCCCAGTTCTAACTTCTCACTTACTTTAGAAAACCCCTCAGTCCGGTAAAACCGGACAGCTCCCCTTAAAGGGGAGCAGCTATGTTTTGAAATAAGTAGGAAATAAGAAGTTAAAAATGATGAGATTCAGGAGTCAAGCCCGGAATGACAAATCGGGAAAATAAGAAGCAGAGACACAAAATTTTACGCCTCTACGGGGAGAATAAGTAAATAATAAAATTCCGAAATAAGTTAGTGGTGTACTTAATACAGATATCAGTAGATTCTCAGTAAAACTCTTTCCATATCATTATTCATTTAGGCTTGCTAATGCAAGTATACATTATATTATTTTGACATACACTTAAACAAAACGATGAGTGCTTGAACATTTGATTTGTTGCAAAATTGCGAAAAAAAGGAGAAGAATGGTGTAAAAATTACATATTTCACAAATCATATATAAATAATTTGTAAAATAATATTGTAATTGGTATTGACATAAGTTAAAGATAGTATTATATTTATAATAAGATTATAGAGGCGAATATGAAAAATATTGCATTGTTTTTAATATTGTTTTTTTTAACTGTATATTCTTATCCAAAAGATATAAAAAGTATACCTGTTACATTTCATGAGCCTGAAATCATGGGTATTGAGCTTATAACAGATAAGCTTGATATGGGAATGGTTGACCCTTTTAAGGGAATGAAAGAAATCCCCAGTGCAATTAAGTTGAGAGTAAAAAGCAATGTGGATTGGGTGCTTTATGTTATGGTAATGAATGATTTTACGGATGAGAAAGGCGATAGAATTCCCTGTAACAGATTCGAAATCAGAACGGGTGGGGGAAAGTACCATCCTCTCAAGAACGGGGAGATGTACAGGGTTGCTTCAAGAGGAGATAATTTTATATCGAAGGATGGTACGATAAGTATCGATGTAATGTTTAAATTGAAAATGGATGATTCCCCCGGTAATTACTTCGGGAATCTTAATTTTATCCTGGAAAGAAACTTTTAAAGGAGGTACTTATGAAAAAGTTTCTATTATTTGCATTTGTTGTGCTCATGGTTACAGGAACGGCTTTTGGAACCGGAAATGCCATAGCATTCGGCACTGATCCGGCTTCCCAAACTATGCCCGTTAAAGTGTTGTTACCTAAAATCGTATTTATACACGTGGATAACGCGAGTCATCAAGTAACTTTTGATTTTAGCACAATGGCAAATTATCCCGATACTACCAATGCATATCCCTGGTGGTATTTGCCAACGGATCCCGCTTCACCGAATGTTGATGTAAGAGTCTGGACAAACGATAATTCCGGTTATACATTGACAACAAGCGGTGATCAGGATTTTGCTCCGGAATTGCCATTAACGGACCTATACTATGCACCGGCAGGGGAGGCAAAAACGGCAAACGGAACAGCTGCAGCGGGTGGTAATTGGACTGCATTTTCAACAACTGCACAGACGATTGCCGATGTAAGTGCAAAAACAAGCGGTTTTGTAAGTTACAATCAGGATTATGAATTGAAGATTGACGGCGATGAAAATGCGGGAACGGCTTTCAACACCGTAACAATAACATATACTATTACAGGCAAATAAGGAATTAAGGAGGGGTGTTTTACATCCCTCCTTTTTTATTATGAAAAAGTATATAATTTTTGTTTTTTGTGTATTGTTACCTGTTTTGATATATCCTGTACAGTTTTTGGTCTCTCCGCCTAAGATTGAGGTTGATATGTCTCATAGCGGCATTGTTAATGATACTGTTGTTATAATGAACAGAGATACCACAAACATTACAATTAAGTGCTATTTGCGGGATTGGGGATATAAAGAGGGGAAAAAGTATTTTACAATCCCGGGTTCTTTAAAGTGGTCCGCTTCCAATTGGATAACGGTTAATCCCCTTCAATTTAAACTTTTACCCTATGAGAAGAAAACGGTGAGAATAACTATTCAAAAGCCAAAGAATGCCGAAAAATTTGAGTACAGAAGTATGTTGTTCTTCGAATCCATAGCAAAACCGACAAAATATAGCAGGAGTTTTTTATTTAGTGCACGCATTGGAGTCCCTATTTATGTTGAAACTTCCACGAAATCATACAATGGCTTTATTAAGGGAATAGATATTAAGGGGGATGAGATTAAATTAACTTATGTGAATGATTCGAATAACAGATTATATCTTAAAGGCAAATATAGTATTGTAGATAATATCAATAAGGACACCGTTAAAACCGACTCAATTGGGAATGAACTTGTTCTGCCCATGGATACACAACGGATTTATGTTAATATAAAAGATTTGAAAAAAGGGGATTATTATGTTTATTTTTATATTGATAATGGTGGAGAAAATGTTTACGGAGGTAAAAAGAGATTCAAAAGAGAATAATTCTTTATATAGGTCTTTTACTATTTAATGTTCCAATATTTGTTTTTGGAACTTTTTTTAATTTTGAGAGCAGGTATTATAATAGTGAAACACCCATATATTTTGAAAGATTTAGATTAACGGATCCGTATATTTTGGAATTTTCACTTGTAAACGCATCTAACGGATGGGATTTATCAAATTTTTATTTCAGAACGGATACATTGTTTATAGATTCAAACAGGTTATTTTTCCATATGGGCAATGTCGGGTTTACACCAAATGCAAGGTTAATAACAAATATAGACAATGTTGTGGGGTTCAGGTTGTCTAATGTGGATGAAAGTAGAAATATACTCTTTGGAGCATATTATAAAAATTCCCTGCTTCATCCGACTTCCCTTTTGATGGGAGGGTGGTATGAAGCTTACAATGCAAAATTTTATTACAAATTATCCACGCAGGATATTTTCTCCTCGGAAATCGGGATGTACAAGAGATTTGGTAATAAAAATTTTAATTTGGATTACATTGCTTTTTTAAATCCCACTGTAGATACAACAGCTTTTGTATCACCCGGAACGGGATTCAGAGTAGGGTATTATAATAATTTTATCACGATAGGTGCCATATCTAAGATTTATGCCTGGAGATACAGATTTTTGTATAACTATTATCCGGAGGGGCTTTTCTTTCTTTCCCTGTATTATAACATACGTTCCCGATCAGGTTATTTTCTCGGAGGAGGTATAAATCTGAATAGAGATTTCAGTAATTTCATCACTTATTCGACATATGTCAGCCAAAATGTAAAACTGAATAACAGAAGTTACTTAAGTACGTCTCTAATTCACTATGCAAACAGAAGTTCATCGGAGGGGCACGGATTTGATGAATATGACTGGGCAAACCACATTGTGTACAATTTTAAATATCTGAATTGTTCTTTTGATGCAAGCAGTTCGTTTATAAATTCCTATTTTAAAAACATGTTAGGAGTTTCATTTTTTGCCAATTACGAGCGGATTTTTGCTAAGTACTATGCGGGTTATTCGGATGATCATTCTCCTGTTCTGGGGCAAAGAGGATTCGAAAACAGATTTTACCTCTCGTGGAATTACATGAATTACGGCATTTATGCAGAATTTAATACTATAAACCGTTCCCTTGCAAAGGTATATGCGGGCGTAAAAATCGGTCATGGTATAACGGATATGGAAGCAGGATACACATGGAATAATGCGTACAGTTCGTTCAATATAAATTTCAGAACAGGAGGAGAGGTTGAGAAAATAAGTGCAAATACGCTAAAAGGTAAAATATACTTTGATAAAAATGATAATAAAATATTCGACAAGGGGGACACAGGTGTAAAAGGAGTAAACATATATATTGACGGAATTATGAGGTGTAAAAGCGGTGATAACGGAGATTACAGGATATATTTTATTCCATCCGGGAAACACCGGATTTCTCTGGGTATGGGGACTATGCCCGCATTCATTGGAGCCGAAAAGAGCTCGACGGAAATTGCAATGCCGAGATTTGGAAAACTGATTTTTAATATCCCGTTCTATAAATTATCTTCAATAGAAGGGAGAGTATTCTATGATGATAACGGAAACGGTTTTTATGACAAGGGTGAAAAGGGCGTCCCCAATGTTCTCATTGAAGCGGGGGGCAAATGGACATTGACTGATGATGAGGGATTTTATACTCTGGCAAATCTGTTGCCGGGACAATATATCGTGAAACCGAAATTACTTCCCGAAGGGTATCACCTCACCATTTACAATCTGAAAATGATTCTATTTTTGAAACAGGGAGATAATGCAAAAAACATTGATTTTGGCATTACAAAGAAGAGCAAGAATATTATAATGAAGGAATTCTGAATCTGTATGCCACAGGAGAACCGTTTATTTTGCAGATAGCGATATAATCGCCTTTCGGTAATGTTCCTATTATCGAATTTATCATGCTTTCAAAATCGTCGTAATTGATATTTGCATTGACCTTGTACGTAAACTTTTTGCCCGATTTTGAAATTATATAGATATGTTTTTTACTTATTTCGGGTGTGTTTTTATAATTGACAGAGCTGTGAGTGATAACGGAGGTTTTTATACGAGTGGCCGGGAATATCACCCTTACCGATATGGATGCCGACTCTTTGGTTCTTCCCCCGGCAAATAGGTTACCGGCTGTTGTTAGTATCAGTATGGCGATTATTGTTATTATTCTTTTCATCCTGCACCTCCGAAAATATTAGTGCAATTTTAATGCCAGCGTGCTGGTTTTTAAATTATTAAATAATGTAACTTATTGTGGGGGTGTGGGATGAAATGTAAAATTAATTATAATATTGTAAAAAATATATTACAATTTAATATTGTATTTTTTAATTTTTAAGTATATGTTTTGTCTCGTTAATCCCGAAATATTTGCCATCTCGCTTACATTCCCTTTGCATTGCTTAAATAGGTTACTGAAATAATCTTTCTCAAAGTTTTCTCGAGCCGTTTTGTAGTTAAAAATGGATTTTTTGGGGGTAGAAAGATTTTCCAATTCAAAATCTTCAGGTTTAATAACAGAATTATTGGTTAGAATGGCGACTTTTTGAATAGCGTGCATTAATTCCCGGATGTTTCCTTTCCATTCTTTGTTCACTAAGTAAGAGATGGCTTCATCGGATAATTTTTTCTCTCTGTCACTGTATATTTTTAGATAATGTGAGGCAATAACCGGTATATCTTCCCTTCGTTCTCTCAGTGGAGGAATCTCGATTATAACTCCTCCTATTCTATAAAAAAGATCTTCACGGAATTTACCTTCTTCTATTAGGGATTGAACATTTTTATTAGTTGCACTGATAAATCTGACATTTGCTTTTTTTGTGGTTGTACTACCTATGGGAGTGTATGTTCCTGTATCAATCATTCTAAGAACTTTAACCTGAAAATCCATAGAGGCATCACCAATTTCATCAAGAAAAAGAGTACCGTTATCAGCTTCCTCCACAAGGCCCCTCTTATTCGTAGTCGCACCTGTGAAAGCCCCCTTTAAATATCCGAAGAGTTCGCTCTCAAGTAATGTCTCCGGAATGCCGCTACAGTTAATTGCTACAAACCTTTTATCTTTTCGCTGACTGAGTTTATGAATGGCTCTTGCCACAACCTCTTTTCCGACGCCGCTTTCCCCTTGTATAAGGATACTGATATTAAAAGGCGCCACCCGTTTTACAAGTTTAATTATTTTTGCCATTTTTTGAGAAACATACACAATACCGAGGCTTTCATCCGTACCTGATAGTAATGTTTTGAGCTTTAAATTTTCCTGAAGCAATGTTTTTTGCTTAATTATTTTTTTTAGTTTAGTGTCAATTTCAATAATGGAAAAGGGCTTTTTAAGATAATCATCTGCACCTGCACGTATCGATTCTACCGCACTTTCAACCGATGCGTACCCCGTAATCATTATAACGGGTAACTCATAAGAACTTTTGATTATTTTAATCAGTTCTATTCCGCTCCTGTCCGGTAAAATGAGATCGCATAAAATTGCATCAACGGATCGGTTGTTAAGTATATCAATTGCTTCATTTGATGTATATGCATGTATTATATTATATTGGGGTAACCCTTCCTCAATTATGTCATGAATATTCTTATCGTCATCAATGAGTAAAATATCATTCATTACTTCTCCGCATGGATTATTGCCTTGATTAATCTTATTTTTTATATAATAATGAATTCAAGAGACAGTTGTCAAGGAGTAATTGTGGACGAAATCAAGCAGATAAAGAACGACGGGCAAAACAAAGAAAGAAAATATCTCGATATTGTTGTCCTCCTGGATAATTTGAGGAGTGCATATAATGTCGGAAATATTATAAGAATCGTTGAAGCCTTCGGTTTTAAAGAGATATGTTTTACCGGTGTTACGGCATGTCCTCCCCATAAAAAAATAATGAAAACGGCAATGGGGGCGGAGAAGTATGTTGAATACAGATATTTCAGAGACAGCTATGCAGGGGTTTCATACTATAAGGAGAGGGGATATAAGATAGTTTCTCTGGAGAGGACCAATGTCAGTCAAAAAATTTGGAATGTAAATTACAGTGAGAATTCATGTATCGTTATAGGTAACGAAGCGCTGGGGATCAGGGATGAAATACTTAAAATATCCGATGTCATTGTTGAAATACCCATGTTTGGTTACAAGAATTCAATAAATGTGTCCAATGCCTTTGGTATGCTAGCATCCGAATTTGTCAAATCGCTTACCAAATAGATAAAAAATCAATTCATTTGACATTATTATTAAAATTCTATAAAATTAACATATGACACATTTAACTTTTTTTTATCTACTTCTGTTTGCTCATGTTATTGGAGATTTTACATTTCAATCTTCAAAAATTGTAAAAAGCAAGAGCAATTTCGGGAGAGGTTTTTTGTACCATATACTAATAGTATCATTTTCCTATATAATAATTACGTTGCCTTATGCATCGTTAAAATGGTTGTACGCTCTGATTATAATATCAACCACACATACCATTGTGGATTATCTTAAAATAAAGTTGAACAAAACACGCAAATTATCTCTTACACAAGATACCATAGCCCTTCTGACGGACCAGACATTGCATTTTTTATTCATGCTTTTTGCTTACTATATATTCAAACCATGGAACCTAAATGCAATGGGTGTTAATTTATTGCATGCAATTTTCTCCAATGAGCAGATAGCCAATTTATACCCTGACAAGATAATATTTATTTTTGCGAGTATTCTGTTTCTCACAAGAGGCGGGACGGTTTTTGTGAAAACGTTCAGCGGCAGATACAAAAATGGTACAGATCTTAAAAACGGAAAAAACATTTGCAGCGGAGTTATTATCGGAGAGATTGAGAGAATAACTCTTTTTATATTTTTTATTCTGCAGATGTATATTTTTGTTGCACTTGTAATTTTGGTAAAATTCATAGCTCAATATTATATGAAGCCGAAAGAGGAAAGGGATTTTAAGGGAACGACCTATTCCTTTATATTGGCTCTTATTTTAGGAATCATATATAACGCTTTGTTCTTGTGGTGAAATTCATAGTAAAAACAGCTTTGATAAGTGCGCTTTATATTGCCCTTACTATTATATTTGCCCCTATAAGTTATGGTCCCATTCAGGTGAGAATAAGCGAAATGCTCACAATACTCCCTGTTTTTGATCCTGCCGCCATTCCCGGGCTTTTTATAGGATGTATGATTGCAAACATAGCGGGAGGATTCGGTCCGTGGGATATTTTTCTGGGGAGTTTTATTACATTGATTGCAGCGGTTTTATCTTACTACATAGGGAAAAAGATTTCACCGTATCTTGCCCCTCTTTCTCCCATAATTCTGAACAGCCTTGGTGTGAGTGCCTATCTCGCATTTTTGACAAATACACCATATTTATTTCTGGTTTTTACAATTTTTATCGGGGAGTTAATATCCGCGGGAGGCTTGGGTTTATTTCTCTATTGGATAATAAAATACAGAATCAAAGTTAAGGTGTAAAGCCTATATTCTGTTCTTTATTGTTGACTATTTTTATTTCTCCGAACTGCTTTTCATATCTTTTTATATTATCTTCCATTGTTTTTAAAAACATCTTTGCATTTTGCGGTGTCATTACGATGCGTGAGTATACCTTTGCTTCGTTGACTCCCG